>DRME01000001.1 GCA_011375175.1 Deltaproteobacteria bacterium
CCCCCTGTTTTGCCTGGCAAAACAGGGGGAAACCAACTCGCATTAAAAGTTTTTGGAGGGAGTCTGAGGGAACCTTTTTACAAAAAGGTTCCCTCAGTGCAATAAATCAGAGCTTTCTTAAATATAGCCCGAAATCCCCGGCGATGCAACCTCAAAGCGGGTGAGTCGTTGCAGTTGCAGCCGAAGTGGCGGAATTGGTAGACGCGCAAGATTCAGGTTCTTGTGGGCGATACGCCTGTGGGGGTTCGAATCCCCCCTTCGGCACCAACCGGCTTCTCTTTCCGACTCTCCGTCCCTGAAGACCTCCTCTACCGCCGGCCGCAAGAGCCCCTTCCATCGGCCGGAAGGCAAACCGACCTTCAGAGAGACTTAGCAGGGCCTTTCCGGCGGGCCTTCACCGTCGTCCCGGACCGCGAGGGGCGCTTCGGCGTCAGGATGTCTTTTCTTTGCAGCCGTACCGGGCGGACGATGACACAGCAAGGGCGGTCGAGGAAGCATCCCGGCAGGTTGCGGCCCTCCGTGAGGAGGTATCAAGGGCTGGTGGGATGGGAAGGGGCGCGGCCGTCAGACCATGAGCAGTCCGGCCTTGACCACGCCGTTTATCCTGTTGGTCCAGCGGACCTGGGCCCGGCTCTTTATGTCGAGGTCTTCGGCCACGATCTCGAGCATCTCGTCACGCTGGAAGGTGGTCAGAGGCGAGGGGGTCTCCACCCCCACGCCGTGCAGCGATATGTCGACGATCCTTCCGTGGATCTTTTTGTTCTCGGCCAGGACGAGCTCGCAGCCCCTCTCGACGAGCATCCTCTTCTCCAGCCGCCTTTCGGGCTCAAAGCTCTTCCTGCTGACGAAACCGCAGAAGGGACAGGGTATCTCGGAGGTGGGGGCAGCCGTGTAGAATGTGCTTTGACACCTTGAGCAGATCAGTTTGTTCATAGCGACACCATAACATCACCGTTCCTTCCCGACCCTGGCCGGTCGAGTTTACCCGACGGAACCTCCTTGCGAGTCGAGCGCAAACCGGCAAAGCCGGTCTGCGCTACCGAGCAACCTCGCCCGATCAAAAAAGGTCCCGCCGGTCCTTTCAGTAGATTACCCTGTGTACGAGCTTCTCCCACCCCTTGGCTACGACGAGCGCCCGGTTCTTCTTTAATCCCATGCGCACAAGGAGCGCATAGATGTGCAGGGAGTTCAGGTAGTGCTGTATATGATGCTTGATGGACACAACTTGTACCAGTCTCTCCGCCACAGGACGGGTCTTTTCGGCATGGGGCAAAAGCGGACGAAACCGTCCGGACAGGAGGTCCTGGGCTACGGCGCGAGCGACACTGCGCCACCTCCGGTCCCCGCCGATCTCTACTAACGAGGAAACTTGCAATAATGATGCCAATAGCGTAAAGCAGGGTCTGTTGCGCGGCCAAGAGCTTGATCCAGAAAGACTTTGCCTCACACAAGCCGCTCCGGCCCAAGGGGGCCCGTGACGGCTCTGTTGCAAAAGTGTAAACATATACGGCGCCCCTTCCGCAGGGCCTGAAGGGCGCCGCCATGGGGCCGAGAGGCGGTGCCGGCCGGGAAGTCTTTATTTTCCGGGGGGTTAGTGTAGACGCCACTGTCTGTAACAAGTGTAAAAAAACCTGACAGCAGGGAGGGGCGACTTTGACCGCCGTGACGGTAAAACCCTTTCATCGAGCAGGCTTGACAAACCTCTCCGATCCTTGTTAAATGAGGGTCATGGTAAAAGAAACTCCACGGCCACGCGGCCGGGTCGGCGCAGCCCTTGCCCTCCTCCTTCTCTGCGCTGCTGCGGTTGCCGTGCCGCCCGTGCGGGGCGAGGCCCCTTCACCGGCCGAGGCCGGGGATTCGCACGAGCGCCGTCCCGGCGGACTCAAGTACAACAAGTACGGCCTCATAGACACAACGCCCGATGTGGTGCCGCTGCGGTACCTCCCCAAGGATGAAAAGGGCTTTGTCGACTGGGCCGCCGCCGTGGAAAAGGGTCTTATCGCGCCCAGGGACACCCTGCCGGGCCGCGAGGCCGAAGCCGACGCCGACGCCGGCAAGAAGTACACCGACAAGGTACTCATAAAGTCCACCAAGGCCTTCATGCCCGACGTGATATTCCCCCACCGCCCCCACGTCTACTGGCTCAAGTGCGGCAACTGCCATCCCAAGATATTCGCCATGGAGGCCGGCGGCACGGTCGACATGTCCATGGCCAGGATAAGCAAGGGCGAGTTCTGCGGCCGCTGCCACGGCAAGGTCGCCTTTCCCCTGCGCAACTGCTTCAAGTGCCACTCGGCCCCCCGCCACCTCGCCACCATACCGTCGGAGATGGCCATAGCCGAAAAGAAGAGAAAGAAGGCCGCGGCCGAAAAGAAGGCGGAGACCGGGAAGAAGAAGCCGGAGGCGCCTGCGGCCGAAAGCGCCGCGGCGATCAAAAAGAGCGAGCCCGGCGGGCTCAAGTACAACAAGTACGGCCTAATAGACACAACGCCCGAGGTCATCCCCCTCCAGCACCTGCCCAAGGACAGGTACGGATTCGTCGACTGGACAAAGGCGGTCGTCGAGGGGCTCATCGCCCCCAGGGACGCCCTTCCGGGGGCCCCGCCGCCCCCGCGGCCCTCCGCCGACGAGCTCTTCTCCGACGACATACTCATAAAGTCGACCCAGCCCTTCATGGCCGACGTCATCTTTCCCCACCGGGTCCACAACTACTGGCTCAAGTGCGACAACTGCCACCCCAAGATATTCGCCAAGCGGGCCGGCGGCTCGGGCATGTCCATGGCCAGGATAACAAAGGGCGAGTTCTGCGGCCGTTGCCACGGCAAGGTCGCCTTTCCGCTACGCAGCTGCTTCAAGTGCCACTCGGTGCCCACCGACAAGCCCGCTGAGCAGACGCCGGTGGTCATTCCGCTCAAGATGCTCCCCAAGGACCGCTACGACTTCGTCGACTGGTCAAAGGCCGCCTTCGAGGGCAAGATACGGCCCAAGGACGCCATAGGCGAGTCGATGGGCAAGGAGGTGGACGTGGACGAGCTCTTCAACGTGGACGTGGTCTACAAGTTCGAGAGCAAGCTCGTACCCGACGTGGTCTTTCCCCACCGCCCCCACGTCTACTGGCTCAACTGCGACTCCTGCCACCCGGCCATCTTCGAAAAGAAGGCCGGCGCCGCCAGGATGAACATGGTCGAGCTCCGCCGCGGCAACTACTGCGGCCGCTGCCACGGCAAGGTTTCCTTCCCCCTCTCCAACTGCTCCAGGTGCCACCTGGGCTCCCCCGAAAAGAGGGCAAGGCCCATAAAGAAACAGTAGCGGCCGGCAACGCCGCCTCCCGCTCTTAAGGAAACTCTGATTAATTGCCCTGGGGGAACCGTGGGTCTGTGACCCTTTTACAAAAAGGTTCCCTCAGGTCAGTATCAGGTCAGTATCTGAGCCTTGCGGGTTCGTGGCAGGCCACGCACACGTCGTTGAGCGCCTTCTTTATGAAATAGACCTGGACCTCTTCGCGTTTCCCGATCTTTTCGGCCGCCCGGCGGTTGAACTCCTTGGCCTCTTCGACACGCTCGAGGAAGTTCTCCTTGTCCATGATGATGCCGCTCGGTCCCTTCTCCGGCAGCACATTGACGAGGAGGTCGAGGTAGAAATTGACGAGCTTTATCTGCTCGGCGGCGTGTTCGTAGTCCTCGTCGTCGAGGTATATGTCGGCGAGCTCCACGTGGTCCGATATCTTGTGCATGTAGCGTCCGAAGAGCGTGCCGCGCGCCGGCGCGTGGAAGAGGTGCTTCAGCCGCGCCGTCTCGTGGCAGGAGACACAGAGGTTGAATATCTCCTGGGGCGTCTCCTTTACGGCCCTCTTCTCCCGGCGCTTTACGGCCTCTCTGAGCTCGCTCACCAGGGCCGAGAGCCTGGCGAGCCTCTCGTCGAAGAGCCGGCGGTCGAGCTCTCGGCCCTCCATGTCGTATCGAGGCGCAACGGAGGGGATCTCGGCCACGGCCTCCTCGATGCTCTTGAGGTGGATGTCCGTCACCTCGTAGTTCTTCATGGAGTAGCTGATCTGGGCGTTCGTGTAATTGTCGAATATGCGGTGCATGAGGAACTTGAAGGCATAGGAGGGGGGCCGCTCGGCGCCGAAGACCGTTGCGGCGGGCGGCATGGCCGTAAACAGACAGACCGTCAGTAAAAGCAGGCTCTTCTTCATCGCTGCGCACCTCGCTTTGTTGGGGGAACTCTCTTTTGTTCCCCTGGGGGGGACCTTTTGACATGGGGGCTTCCCCGGCGGAAGGCTTCCTCTTTACAGGGACCTGTCTGATTAATATGACAGGAGCCCCCTGTTGTCAAGTTACGTAACAGTCGATTCGGATGGGCGACGCCAGGAGGAAGGCGCGGGTCAGCCCCCTTGCTTTCTCAGGCCGTACAGCTTGGCGATGGTCTCGTAGAGGGCTGTCGAGCGGATCGGTGAGAACTCCGGCAGCCTGCACACCCTTACGGCCTCGACGCGCAGGTCACAACCTCCCTCAAGGGCCGTTGCGTGGGGGCGCAGCCCATCCACTTCGTCGCCGTAGAGGAGGAACGAGAAGTCGCGGGGCCCGCTTGCGCCGCCGAACTGGTAGCCGAGCACGGTCTTGTCGGCCGCGACGCGGCCGTCGGGAGTCAAGAGCCTGAGCCGCAGCACGGGCTCGTCGGAGGCCGGGTCCCGCACGGCGAGACTTATGGAGAAGGTCACCTCCTGGAGGCCGTCGTCCGCCTCGATGGCTTCTCCGTAGGGTATGACCCTTTCGGCGGTCTTCTCCGCGTTCTCCTGGAGGTCCGCGAAGTAGTCGGCGAGCCCGGTGAGGTCCCGCTCCCTGGAGGCGAATATCAGCGCGTAGAGAAGGGGCTGCTCCCCGAGCCTCGCCTTCTTTTCAAACTCGTCGCTCGTATAGGAGGCCATCTCGTCGAAGAGCCTTTTGCAGGCCCTCTTCTCCTCCACGAGCCTTCTTGTCTTGAGACCCACCGGGTAGTAGGGCAGCATCGCCTTCGGGTCGAAGCGCAGCCGCCGTCTTTCCCTGGGGTCCGTCACATGGTAGGGAACCATGACGATATTGGATAGTCCCGCCCGCTCGAAGGCCTCGATATAGTCGGTGAAGTAGTAGCACCTCTCCTTTATCCTGAAGTCCCGCCAGTTGGCGTCGGCCTCTTCGAGCGTCCTTTTGTCGACCCAGAAGGGAACTATGGGCTCGATGCCCACGAAGACGCCGTCGCGGCGGAGCATGGAGGCCAGGCTGCACATGGCCTCTTCAAGGAACCGGTAATGGTGGAGCGTGTTGTCTCCGTAGACGAAGCTCACCGAGCCGTCGGCGAGAAGCTGGGTGTGTATGTCCTGTATGACGCGCTCGAAGTAGACGCCTTCCATCTCGATGAGCCCCTTGCATACGCCGAGGCCCGAGCCGCGGTCGTCGAAGACGTCGGTGGCCACGCCCGTCATGGAGGGGAAGACCCTGCTCAGGTGCTTTGCGACCCATCCGGTCTGGGCGCCGGGTTCGAGGAAGATGCCTCCTTCGTCTTCGACGAGGCCGCTCAGCACGCCCACATTGAAGATAAAGGCCCTGGCCTGTATCCGCCAGTACGACCTCCCCCAGTCGTCCTGTATGCCCTCGCCGTGGAAGGGGAGGCGGTTCCACATCTCCGTCGGCCCTGGCACGTTGCGCTCGCCCCACCCCCTGGCCTCCGTATCGACGAGCCCCGTCCAGGTGTAATCCTTCCGGTGGAGGTATGCCATGCCGTCGCTTACGGCGTATTCGTTGCCGCAGGCCCGGCACAGAAGACTCCCTTCCGTTATCTCCAGTCCGTCCCTTGCAGCGGCGCGGACCTCGAGGCCGCCCTTCATGCAGAATGGACAGAGCATGATCTCGGCCAGTGCTTCCCTCATGGTGAAACCTCTCCGCTCATTGAATCCGCCGCCCCATGAGAGGCAACAGGGGAAACTCCGATTAATGACCCTGGGGGAAACGTGGGTCTATGACCCTTTACAAAAAGGTCCCCTCAGTGCAGTAAATCAGAGTCTCCTTAGGGAAGCTC
>DRME01000002.1 GCA_011375175.1 Deltaproteobacteria bacterium
AAACTTTTAACGCCCTGCGGTTCCTCCCGATTTTGCAAGCAAAATCGGGAGGAACCGCAGGGAATTAAAAGTCTTTGAAGGGGGTCTGGGGGAAACTTTCTACAGAAAGTTTCCCCCAGGGTAATTAATCGGAGCTTCCTTAACGTGTGGGCCGGGGCGTTGCTTCGGCCGGCAAATCCCTGCGAGGTCTTTTCAGGGCCATGTCCATCATCATAGGCACGGCAGGCCACGTGGATCACGGCAAGACCGCCCTCGTCCGGGCGCTCACGGGCATGGACACGGACCGGCTCGCCGAGGAGAAGCGCCGCGGACTGTCGATAGATATCGGTTTCGCCTGGGCCGACCTGCCGGGGCGCGGCGGGCCGGTGCGGGCCGCCTTCGTCGACGTGCCGGGCCACGAGCGTTTCATAAAGAACATGCTCGCCGGCGTGACGGGCATAGATGTGGTGCTCTTCACCGTGGCGGCCGACGACGGCCCCATGCCGCAGACCAGGGAGCACCTCGACATCGTGGAGCTTCTCGGTGTGAGCCGCGGCGTCTTCGCCGTCACCAAGGCCGACCTCGTCGACGAGGGGCGGGTCGCAGAGGTCAGGGCCGCGGTCGAGGAGCTCACGGCCCCGACGGCCCTGGCGGGCTCGCCGGTCGTCGCCGTGTCGGTCGTCACGGGCCAGGGGATGGGTGAACTCAAGAGGCTTCTCGGCCTGGCCTGTGTCGATGCGCCCCGTCGCGGGACGGCGCCGTTTTTCAGGCTGCCCGTGGATCGCTGCTTCGCGGTCAAGGGTTTCGGTACGGTCGTGACCGGCACGGTCGCCTCGGGCTCCATATCGAAGGGAGGGGAGGCGGCCCTCTATCCCGGCGCAAGGGTTGTGCGCGTGCGGGCCCTGGAGAGCCACGGCAGGGCGGTCGACGAGGTCTCTCCGGGCACGAGGGCGGCGCTCAACATAGGGGGAGTGGCCTTCCGGGAGGTAAGGCGGGGCATGATGCTGGCGGACCGGGCGCTCGCCGAGGCGGTGGAGAGGTCGAGGCGGGGGCGCAGGGGGCTTCGGGTGGACGCGGTGGTGCGCTTTGTCGCGCCGCCGGGACGGACCGGCGGGGGAAGGCGCTTCAAGCTCCACCACTTTACGGGCACGGCCATGGCAGAGCTCGCCCTCGAGGGCGTGAGGGCGGGGCGTGAGGCGGGAGCCGGCCGCTACCGCGCCCGTCTCTACCTCGACGAGCCCCTGTTGCTGCTCCGGGGCGACAGGTTCGTGCTGCGCGATACGTCGGGGCCCGCCACCGCAGGCGGGGGGGTGGTGCTGGCCTCATACTTCTTCAGGGGCCTCATGCCGGCGGCGTCGAGGGTAGACTACGACGGTCTGGAGGGGACGAGGAGCGCGCAGGTGCGCGCCGTGCTCGACAGGTCGGCCTGGGCGCGCGCCGGGGAGCTCGCCCTTACGCTCGGGGTCGGCGCCGGGGAGCTCGCCGGCACCGGCGGGGTCGTCGTCGGGAGGGACGTGGCCATGGTGGAGGAGAGGCTCGGGGCGGTGGAGGCCGCGGTCGTGGAGCGTGTGAGGGCGCACCACGAAGAGCGCGCCGACGAGAAGGGACTGCCCGAGGCCGTGGCGGCGGAGGTCGCCGCCCGCCGCGGAGGCGGCGCGGGCGCGGCGGAGGCGGCCGCAAAGGCCGTCATAGACAGGCTCGTCGCAGCCGGACGGCTCAGGAGGACCGGCGGACTCCTGGCCCTGCCCGGCCACGAGCCGAGGCTTTCGAAGGGGCTCGGTCCCGTGGAGAAGGCCGTGCTCGAGGCCGCAAGGGGGCTCAGGCCCCTGAGGGTCGCGGAGCTCGGGACGTCGCTTCCCTTCGATGCCGCTCAAGTGGAGCGGGTGGTCCGCGCGCTCGTGGAGCGCGGCGAGCTTGTGCGCCTGGCCGACGGTGTCTGCATCGGGAGAGCGGCCCTCGACGAGGCGAAGGGCAAGCTCATAGCCTGCATAGAGGCGAAGGGACGCATAAGGACCGGCGAGTTCAGGGACATCCTGGGATGCGGCCGCAGGCTCGCCATAGAGATTCTGGAGTACTTCGACAGGGAGCGCCTCACGCTCAGGCAGGGCGAGTTCAGGACGCTGCGGTAGGGGCGCCGGGCTTTCGACAGGGTGAACCGATGAACAGGGGCAGGAAGATAAAGCTTACGGCCTGGGCGAGCTGCGCCGGTTGAGCGGCCAAGATAGGGCCCTCGGTCCTGATGCAGGTCCTGCATCGCCTGGAGCACGCAGAGGACGCCAACCTCCTTGTAGGCCTCGACACCGCCGACGACGCGGCCGTCTACAGGCTCACGGACCGGTGCGCCCTCATCTCCACCCTCGACTTCTTTCCTCCCATCGTCGATGATCCGGCCACCTTCGGCGCCGTGGCGGCGGCCAACGCCCTGAGCGACGTCTACGCCATGGGCGGCGAGCCCAGGCTCGCCATGAACATCGTCTGCTTCCCCGCGGCCCTCCCGGTCGAGGTGCTCGGGGCCATCATGGAGGGGAGCTCGCGGAAGCTGCGCGAGGCCGGCGTCCTTCTTGTCGGGGGGCACTCGCTCGAAGACAGGGAGGTGAAGTACGGGCTCGCCGTGTCGGGCTTCGTCGACCCGGCGAAGATGAAGACAAACGCCGGGGCGAGGGCCGGGGACGTCCTCGTGCTCACAAAGCCCATAGGCACGGGCGTGGTGACGACGGCCCTCAAGTACGGAGCCCTCGACGACGAGGCGGCCGCCGCGGCCGTGGAGTCGATGACCATGCTCAACAGGGACGCATCGAGGCTCATGGTCGAGCTCGACGCCTCGGCGGCCACCGACGTAACGGGCTTCGGCCTCATAGGCCACGCCGTGGAGATGGCCGAGGCCTCGAAGGTCACGCTGAGCATCGAGGCGTCCAGGGTCCCGCTCTTCCCCCGCGTGCGCGAGCTCGTGGGGCGGAGAAGACTCCGGCCGAGGACGCTGGACGAGAACAGGCGCTTCTTCGGTGAGCGCGTCAGGTTCCGCGACGGCCTGGACCGGGCCCTCGCCGACCTTCTCCATGACCCCCAGACATCCGGCGGCCTCCTCATAGCCGCGCCCCCCGACAGGGCCGCGCAGCTGCTCGGCCGTCTCGGCGCGGCGGGCGTCGGGGCCGCCGTCATTGGAGAGGCGGTCGAGGCCGCGGAGGATGCCGCGGTCATTGTGGAGCCCTGAGTTCCGCTCTGTGACCCCTTGGGCGAACTCAGGCTGATCGGCGGGGAGGAGGCCCTTCACTGCCTTCGGCGCAGCCGGGCGCCGAAGAACCCGTCGATGCCGTGAAGGTCCGGCCTGGTGCCGAGAAAGCCGCTACGGTCCACCACCTCCGCGCAGGCCGGGGGGAGCACCCCGGCGGCGTCCTCGACGGTGAACTCGCTGTTGTCGTCGAGGAAGCGTTCCACCACGTCGGTCGTCTCTTCGGGCTCGAAGGAGCATACGGCGTAGACGAGGACGCCGCCGGGACGGACCCGGCGCGCAAGGTTCGAGATGAGCCGCAACTGGAGTGCGGCGCGGCCGGCGAGGTCTTCCTCCCTTCGTCTGAGCTTTATGTCGGGAGCGCGGCGCAGCACGCCGAGGCCCGTGCAGGGTGCGTCGACGAGCACGCAGTCGAACTCCTCCGTGCCGCCGGGAAGCTCGATGTCTCCCGCAGCGTCGGCGCAGACCGTGACGATGTTTTCGAGCGATAAGAGGCGGGCCGCCTCCCTCACGGCTTCGAGCCTGCTTTCGCTTGTGTCCACGGCCACGACCGTGCCGGTGCCGTCCATGAGCTGCGCAAGGTGGGTCGTCTTTCCGCCGGGCGCGGCGCAGCCGTCGAGGACGAGCCCGCCGGGGGGAGGGGCCGCAAGGAGGGCGACAAGCTGCGAGGCCTCGTCCTGCATGTAGTAGCGGCGCTCGCGCGGCGCAAGCGCTGCGGGGCCGCCGCTTACGATGAGCGCCTGGGGAGAGAACCTTCCCTCCTCCACGGCGTACCCCATGGCCGTGAGTTCCCGGGCGAGGGCCTCCCGCGTCGTCACCATCGTGTTTACGCGGATGGTGCGCGGCGGGTGCGCAAGACCGGCCTGGCAGAGCCTCATGGCCGCGGCTGCGCCGTAGCGGTCGATCCAGCGTCTGACGATCCACCGGGGGTGGGAGAAGACCACCGAGATGTAGCCCACGGGGTCGCGCCTGAGCAGGGGGAAGGCTATGGCGTCTCTCCGGGCGTCGATCTTCCTGAGCACGGCGTTGACGAACCCCCTGGTCCTCGGTCCGTCGTTGCCCACGAGCTCGACCGTCTCCGAGACGGCGGCCCTGGCGGGTATGCCGCTGAGAAAGAGGAGCTGGTAGACGCCGAGCCGCAGGGCGTTGAGCACGCGGTGCTCGAGTCTTGCGGTCCTTATGCGCGAGAAGGCGTTGATTATCCAGTCGATCTTTATCTGCCAGCGCAGTACGCCGTAGACGAGCTCCGTTGCGAGGGCGCGGTCGGCGTCGGAGAGTCCGGCCATCTCGGCTTCGAGCGCCCTGTCGGCGTAGGCGCCGCCGGCCTCCACGCGGACCAGGGCCCTGAGAGCCGCCTTCCTTGCGCTGTGTTCCACCGGGCTGCGCACGGCCTACTTGAGAAGAATGACGCCGCCCACCACCAGGGCCGCGCCCGCGGCCTTCTGGAAGGTGAGCGACTCGCCGAGAAAGAGGACCGATACGACGAGCGCCACCAGGGGGTAGGTGGCCGCGATGGATACGACCACCGACGCCTCGCCCGCCTTGAGCGCCGTGTAGAGCGTCAACTGGCCGAGAAAACCCGCCAGAAGCCCTCCCGCCGTCACCAGCAGCGCGCTCCGCGGATCGACCTGCGCAAGCTCGTTCCACCGGCCCATGAAGAGGAGCCCGGCCAGGCTCGTTATGGTAATCGGTATGGTCCTGATGACAACGCCCACGTATGGGTCGAGCCTTCCCGCCAGGCCGGCCTTCTCCACGGCCGGGGCCATCCCCCATATGACGGCCGTCAGCAGGGCGAAGACAAAGGCCTTTTCATGCATGGTCCCGCTCCTTTCCCTTTTAGGGGGGAACCTTCTGAGGAGGGTTCCCCCCTTGAGGGGTTCCCCCGGTCCCCTCCAGTAACCTTCAACGCCTCTCGCGGCGCGCCCTTGCCCCTGCAGCGGCGCCGACTCTCTCATCCTCCACACTGTCCATGCGGCATCGCGGAGCCCCGTAAGGGGCCTCTGGGCGGCGTTGCGGGGCGCCGCTCACTCGCCGAGGACCTCGCGCAGATACAGGCCCGTCACGGTGCCGTCGCTTGCGGCCACCTCCTCGGGCGTGCCGGAGGCGACGATCTCCCCGCCGCGCTCTCCGCCGCCGGGCCCGAGGTCCACCACGTGGTCGGCCGTCTTTATGCAGTCCAGGTTGTGCTCCACCACGAGGACCGTGTTGCCCGAGTCGACGAGCCTGCCGAGAACCCTCATGAGCTTTTTGATGTCGTCCATGTGAAGGCCGGTCGTCGGCTCGTCGAGGATATAGAGGGTCTGCGCGGCGGTGGAGCCGGCCAGTTCCCTGGCCACCTTGAGCCTCTGGGCCTCGCCGCCGGAGAGCGTGGTGGCCGACTGTCCGAGCCTGAGATAGCCGAGCCCCACGTCTTTCATGACGGCGATCTTCCTCTGCAGGCCAGTCAGGTCCCTGAAGAATGGGAGCGCCTCGTCGAAGGTCATGTTGAGCACGTCGTAGATGTTCCGGCGGCGGTATCGGATGTCGAGTATGCGGGGCTTGTAGCGGCGGCCCGAGCAGCTTGCGCACCTGATGTAGACGTCGGGCAGGAAGTACATCTCGAGCTTCTCAACGCCCTCGCCCCTGCATGTCTCGCAGCGGCCGCCGGGCACGTTGAAGGAGAAGTGGGCGGCCGGCGCCCCGGCCGCGGCCGCCGCAGGCAGCGAGGCGAAGAAGTGGCGTATGTCGTCGAAACCTCCGATGTAGGTTATGGGGTTGCTGCGCGGCGTGCGTCCGATGGGGGACTGGTCTATGAGCTTCACAGCCCCGATGTGCTCTGTGCCCTCGATGGAGTCGAAGGGCAGGGGCGAGGGGGCGCGCAGGCCGAAGCGGCGGGCAAGGGCGTTGTAGAGCGTGTCCATGACCAGCGTGCTCTTGCCCGAGCCCGATACGCCGGTCACGCAGGTGAGCACGCCGAGGGGAAGCTCGAAGTCCACGCCCTTGAGGTTGTTGCCCCTGGCGCCGCGCACCGTGAGCTTGCGGCCTCCGCCCTTTCTGCGCCAGCGCGGCACGTGGATTCGCTCCTCGCCGCGCAGGTAGCGTGACGTGAGCGTCCTGGCGCCGGTGAGAAACGCGTCGGTGGGACCGCTCCACACGATGCGGCCGCCGAGCTCTCCAGCGCCGGGCCCCAGCTCGATTACGTGGTCCGAGCTGCGGAGCACCGCCTGGTCGTGCTCGACGACGACCACCGTGTTGCCGCGGCCGGCGAGGCGCTTTATCTGGGCCACGAGCATGTCGATGTCGCGGCGGTGCAGCCCGATGGAGGGCTCGTCCAGTATGTAGAGGACGCCGGTGAGGGTCGAGGCGAGCTGGTTGGCTATGGCCACCCTCTGGGCCTCGCCGCCGGAGAGGGTGTTGGCCGCCCTGTCGAGCGTCAGGTAGCCGAGCCCTATCTGGCAGAGGAAGTCGAGCTTCACGGCTATCTGCCTGAGCACCTCGCTCGCCACCGCCCGCTCGAACTCGCCGAGCTCGAGCTCCCGGAAGAAGGCCCTTGCCTGCTCGACGGTCATGCGGCAGAGCGACGCTATGTCGAGCCCCCCGACCGTCACGGCGAGCGCGGCTGGCCGCAGCCTCGCCCCCTTGCAGTCCGGACAGGTGAACTGTCCCTTGTAGCGCGATATGAAGACCCTTATGTGGAGCTTGTATTTCTTCGTCTCCAGATGCTCGAAGAAGGCGTTGAGGCCCTCGAAGTGCGGCGTGCCTTCGTAGACGAGCCGCCTCTCCCTCTCGGAGAGCCGGTCGAAGGGTTTGTCGAGGTCTATCGAGTAGCGGGCGGCGTGGCGCCTGAGCTCGTCGTACCACCACCGGTATGAGGGCTTGGTCCACGGCTCTATGGCCCCCTGTGAGAGGCTCAGCGAACGGTCGGGCACGATGCGCTCCTCGTCGTAGCGCAGCACGTTGCCGAAGCCCTTGCACCGGGGGCAGGCCCCGACCGGGTGGTTGAAGGAGAAGAGCAGCGGTGTGGGAGGCTCGATGTCGATGCGGCACTCGGCGCACCGGGGCCGCGACGACAGTCTTTTCACTCCCGCGCCCTCGATGTCCACGACCGCGTCGCCGCCGCCCTCGCTGAAGGCCGCCTCCAGGGCCTCGGCGAGCCTCGTCCTGGCGGCGGCGCCGAGGCGCACCCTGTCGGTCACGACCATCACCTCGTCGCCCTCCGCAAGCCCGGGCTCCCCTTCGGTGAGGTCGTGGACCTCGCCGCCCGCCTTTATCCTTATGTAGCCACGCTCGACGAGACCCGCAAGGGCCGCGGCGTCGGCAGGCCCCTCCAGCATGTAGCCCACCGTGGCCCTGGCGCCCTCGTGGGCCTGCGCGAGCACGGCGGCGGCGCTCGACGGGTCGCAGGGCGGAACCTCGCGGCCGCAGCCGGGGCAGTGCGCCCGGCCGGCGCGGGCGTAGAGCAGGCGCAGGCAGTCGGTGAGCTCCGTTGCCGTGCCCACGGTGGAGCGGCTCGAACGCACCGGGTTTTTCTGCTCCAGGGCGATGGCCGGCCTGATGTTGCGCATGGCGTCGAAGTCGGGCCGGTCCATCCTGTCGAGGAAGAGACGGGTGTAGGTCGACAGGCTCTGGATGAAACGCCAGCGCCCCTCGGCAAAGAGGGTGTCGAAGGCCAGCGAGCTCTTGCCGGAGCCGCTGGGACCGCACACCACCGTTATCCTGTCGTGGGGGATGCGCACCGTCAGGTTCTTCAGGTTGTTCTGGCGCAGTCCCTCCGCCACGAGCTCCGAAACATCGGCGGCCTTGACGGGGGCGAAGGGATACGCCTTGCCCACGGCCTTGCTGCCCATCTATCTCTCCTTTGCTCAGCCCTTCGAGCCTCGTCCGCTCCACTGTCCGTCCGGGGAGACGAGGTTATCGAGCCCGGGTTGAAGGTCTCTTTGTTCGCCCTTCGGGCCGCCTTGGAGTCGATTGTCTCTCCGGGCTTGCCCGTGCTCCGGGCATCGAGGCATTATAACCGATGGGGCCGGTGATTTCCACAGCGGCCTCTTCCCTTCGCAGCGGCGCCGCACGGGTTTTCCTTGACAATGGCGGCCCGGAAAAGTATGATTAATGAGCCTCTCCTGTAAGTGACAGAAAGATCGGTGAGACCATGAAAAAGATAGTATTTATAGAACCCAATCCCCCGGACTTCCATATCTTCTCGAGGATGCCGCTTCCCCGGCTCGGCACGGTGCTGCTCGGCACCAGGCTGCGCGAGGCGGGCTACGAAGTCAAGAGCTACGTTGAGAGCGTGGGAGAGCTCGACCTGGAGGATGTCTTCTCGGCCGACGCCGTGGGCATATCGACCATAACCTCCACGTCCATGCGCTCCTACGAGATCGCCAAGCTGCTGCGCGCCGCGGGCATACCTGTCTTCATGGGAGGCGCCCACGTGACGTACATGCCCGAGGAGGCGCTCCGCTACTGCGACTACGTGCTGCGCGGCGAGTCCGACGACGTGATCGTGGACTTCGTCAGGGCCCTTGAAAGGGGCGGGGGCTTCGAGAAGATACCGGGGCTGTCATTCCGGCGCGACGGCGAGGTGGTCCACAACGAGGGCGTGTCGTTCTGCAAGGACCTCGACACGCTGCCCTGTCCCGACTTCAGCTTCGTCAGCGGCCTCGAGACCCAGGGGCTTAAGAAGCTGGAGATAACGCCCATCATGACCTCGCGGGGCTGTCCCTACGACTGCAGTTTCTGCTCGGTCACCTCCATGTTCGGCCACCGCTACCGCTTCCGCAGCCACGAGATGGTCATCCGGGAGCTCGAAAACCACCGCGAGCAGGAGGGCGACTGGGTCTTCTTCTACGACGACAACTTCGCCGCCCACAGGAAGAGGACCAAGGAGCTGCTCCACAGGATGATAGAAAAGGACCTCACGCCGCTTTGGACCGCACAGGTGAGAGTCGAGGTGGCGCGCGACCAGGAGCTTCTCGACCTCATGCGCCGCTCCAACTGCCATACCGTCTACATCGGGCTCGAGTCGATAAACCCCCGCACGCTCGAGGCCTACAACAAGAAGCAGTCGGTCGAGGACATAGAGAAGTGCATCAGGACGCTCCACGACAACGGCATCCGCGTCCACGGCATGTTCGTCTTCGGCTCCGACGACGACACGGTGGACACCATCGACGAGACCGTCCGTTTCTGCAAGCGAAACGACATCGAGAGCGTCCAGTTCCTCATACTGACGCCTCTGCCCGGCACCAAGTTCTTCTTCGAGATGGAGCGCCAGGGTAGGATACTCACCAGGGACTGGGCCCTCTACGACGCCCACCACGTGGTCTTCGAGCCCCGGCTCATGAGCTGCTACGAGCTCCAGAGCGAGATGCTCCGGGCCACCAGGGAGTTCTACTCCCTCTGGCAGATAGCCAAGAGGGCCGTGCGCCTCGACCTCTTCAACGTCTCCATAAAGGCCTACGGACGCAACCTCGTAAGGCAGTGGACAAAGAAGAACCAGTACTTCCTCGACTACACCAAGTCCCTGGCCGACAGGGCCGGCAAGAGGATCGAGCTGGCCGCCAAGCAGACGGCCGAGGACATAAAGGACAAGTTCCGCAAGCTCGAGATGGCCGGCTCTCTCTCCATCCCCAAGACGCACCACATGTCCTGATCGGGACCGGACCCCGGAAAGCGCGATGATACGAACCTTCTTTCTGTCGGTCTGTCTCTTCTGCGTCGCCGCCGCCTGCGAGGCCGCCGGCTCCGCTCCCGTCGCCGCCGCCGGCGACGCGGTGGGGGCCTATCCCGTGAGCGAGGCGCATGTCGATATCCCCTCCCTCGATGAAGCCGCGGTCTCCGTGAGCGACGCGGCGTGGGCCTTCCCGGCGCCGGGGTGGAGCTACGGCGCGGCGTCCCACGGGGAATCCGCCGCAGCGCAGGAGGCCGTCTCCGTGGCCAGGCCCCTCGCCGTCGCGGCAGGGAGCGCCGTCTCCGGCGGCGGCGAAGGCAAGTGGGCCTTCCCCGTGCTCGCCGCTCCGCCGAGGCTCCCTCCGCTCTCCGAGGCGCTCTCCGCGGAGGCCGGCGCCGGGGCGCCGGACGCCTCGCCGGTTCCGGCCGCGGGGCTGCTCTGCTCCGAGCGGAACCACGGCGACGGCGTCTACTTCGACGGGGAGCGGGGCCGGACCGTCATGACCGCCGCGGAGGAGGAGCTCGCCTCGGACGACATCTTCGGCGGCCCCTTCGCCGACAACGATCATCTCGCCTTCTTCGACGACCCCTTCGACGAGTTCTTCTTCCACTACGGCGGGGCCTGCGGCGACGACGCCTCTTCGCTCGTCGTCACCTACGACGTGCCTGTGGTGATGAACAAGCGGGTTGAGAGGTTCATCGAGTACTTCCAGACCCGCGGGCGCAGGGTCTTTGTCCGCTGGCTCGAGCGCGGCGCGCGCTACATGCCCATGATCCGCCGCCTGATCCGCGAGAGCGGCCTGCCCGAGGACCTCTCCTATCTGGCCATGATCGAGAGCGGCTTCAACCCCCGCGCAAGGTCCAGGGCCGGCGCCGTGGGCATGTGGCAGTTCATGAAGTACACGGCAAGGAAGTACGGGCTGCGCGTGGACTGGTGGATAGACGAGAGGCGCGACCCGGAGAAGGCCACGAAGGCGGCCATAAAGTACCTGAGCGACCTCTACGGCATGTTCGGCTCCTGGCACCTCGCAGCGGCGAGCTACAACGCCGGCGAGGGCCGGGTCATGCGGGCCGTGCGCCGCTACAAGAGCAACGACTTCTGGGAGCTCGCCAAGTACCGCAGGGCCCTAAAGCGCGAGACGCGCAACTACATACCGAAGTTCATGGCCGCCATGATCATCGCCAAGGACCCGGCCGCCTACGGCTTCGACGACCCGAGCCGCGGCGAGCCGCTGCGCTACGAGAAGGCGCCTGTGCCCTACGCAACGGACCTGCGGGTCATCGCAAGGGCGGCCGGCACGACGGTCGACGAGATACGGCGCCTCAACCCCGAGCTTCTGCGCTGGTTCACGCCTCCCGACTACCCCGGCTACGAGATAAAGCTGCCCGCCGGGACGGCCGAGACCTTCTCGAGGAACATGAAGAAGATAGCGCCGCCCCAGCGCCTGCGCTTCCACCGCCACAGGATAAGGCCCGGCGAAACGCTCTCGACCATCGCGCGGCGCTATCGCACGGGCGTCCGTCCCATCATGTACCTCAACAACATCAAGAACCCCAGGCGAATCCGCGCCGGCAGGACGCTCGTCGTGCCCGTGCGGGCCCGCCCCGCCGCCCCGGCGCAGAAGACGGTGCGGAGCGCCGGCAGGGGCGGGAGCGGACACGGCGGCGTGGCCAGCGACGGCACCTACACCGTAAGGCGCGGCGATACGCTCTGGGACATAGCCCTCCGTTTCGGCGTGCCGCTCAAGAGGGTGATGAGGCTCAACGGCCTGAGCGCCGACGACCTCATCAGACCGGGGCAGAAACTCGTCATAAGCGAGACGATGATAGCCGACGAAAAGGACGACACGAAGCTGAGGTGACTCTGATAAACGTTTCCCCCGGTCTTGTTTGCCGGAGTCTCCTTGTTCGTTTCGTATAGATAGAGGCGGCGGTTCCCCGGAGGTTCGGGCCGCAAAGGCGTAAAAATACCGCCTGGCGCGGCCCGAACCTCCGGGGAACCGCCGCCTCTATCTATACGAAACGAACAAGGAGACTCCGGCAAACAAGGCCGGGGGAAACGTTTATCAGAGTCACCTCAGCTTCGTGTCGTCCTTTTC
>DRME01000003.1 GCA_011375175.1 Deltaproteobacteria bacterium
ACTTTTAACGCGAGTTGTTTTCCCCCTGTTTTGCCTGGCAAAACAGGGGGAAAACAACTCGTATTAAAAGTCTTTGAAGGGGGTCTGGGGGAAACTTTCTACAGAAAGTTTCCCCCAGGGTAATTAATCGAAGTCTCCTTATTGTGTTGAATTGTCCGTCTTTTTTGCTTATAGTATCGTATGGATTTCAGCGGCCGGGAGGCGGGCGGGGTTTGACGAATAGGCGGGAGAAGAAGACCATACTCATCTCCAACGACGACGGCATACGCTCGGAGGGGATAAGGGCCCTTGCGCGCGTCATGAAGAGGCTGGGCCGCGTATACGTCGTTGCCCCCGACCGCGAGAGGAGCGCCGCGAGCCACTCGCTCACCCTGCACCGCCCGCTCCGGGTAGAGCGCGTGGGCCCCTCCATGTACGCCGTCGACGGCACGCCCACCGACTGCATAACCCTTGCCGTGCACGGTCTGCTCAAGGACAAGAGGCCCGATCTCGTCGTCTCCGGCATCAACAAGGGCCCCAACCTCGGCGAGGACGTCTCCTATTCCGGCACCGTCTCGGCGGCCATGGAAGGGACGCTTCTGGGCGTTCCCTCCATCGCCGTCTCGCTCGCCGCGCGGGAGAGGTTCGACTTTTCGGCGGCCGCCGACTTCTCCGCCTCCGTGGCCGAGAAGGTCCTGGAGGGCGGCCTTCCGCCCGACACCCTCATCAACATCAACGTGCCCGCCGGCGACAAGGTGAAGGGAAGCCGCATAACAAGGCTCGGCAAGCGGGTCTACGGCGACGTCATAATAGAGAAGACCGACCCGCGCGGCAGGAAGTACTACTGGATAGGGGGGGACATGCTCCACTGGGAGGGAGGCGACGACACCGACTTCGCCGCCGTAACGGGCGGCTACGTCTCCATCACGCCGCTCCATCTCGACCTCACCAACTACGCCGCCATCGACGAGCTGCGCCGCCGCGGATTCTGAGGTTACGGTGATCAAGATACCTAAGAGAGACGGCTACGAGCGGGCAAGGCGCGCCATGGTGGAGACCCAGCTCGTCTCGCGCGGCATAGGCCAGCCCCGGGTGCTCGACGCCATGCGCACCGTGCCGCGCCACCTCTTCGTAGACGACGCCCTGGCCGACAGCGCCTACGGCGACTACCCCCTTCCCATAGGCGAGGGCCAGACCATCTCGCAGCCCTTCATGGTCGCCTTCATGACCGAGGCCCTGGAGCTCACGGGCCCGGAGAAGGTGCTGGAGGTCGGCACGGGCTCCGGCTACCAGACGGCCGTGCTCTCCATGCTCGCCGACCGCGTATTCTCCATCGAGCGCAAGCCGCGCCTTGCGCAGCGGGCCCGCCGCATACTCGACGAGCTCCAGTGCACCAACGTGGTCATCCGCATAGGCGACGGCACCCTCGGCCTGCCCGAAGAGGCGCCCTTCGACGCCATAATCGTCACCGCCGCCTCGCCCTCGATCCCTCCGGCCTACACCGAGCAGCTCGCCGAGGGCGGCAGGCTCGTGATCCCCGTGGGCGAGGAGTTCGTCCAGACGCTCATGCGCATACGAAAGGAGAACGGACGTCTCGTGGAAGAGGACCTCGGCGCATGCCGCTTCGTAAAACTCATCGGCCGATACGGCTGGAAGGGGAGGTAAAGTAGTATCGATGGAACCTTTCCGCAAGGGCGCGGCTCCTACAAGAACAGTGGCCCGGCCCTTCCGCCCCACAACTTTCTGAGGCGTCTCCATGCTGAAACGACTCTACGACTGGGTTCTCGGCTGGGCCCATACGCCCTACGGCACGTGGGCGCTCTTCATACTCGCCTTCACGGAGAGTTCCTTTTTTCCCATCCCGCCGGACGTGCTGCTCATCGCGCTGGCCATATCCATACCGGCCCGCGCCTTCCTCTACGCCGGGCTCTGCTCGCTGGGGTCGGTCACGGGCGGTCTCTTCGGCTACGCCATAGGTCTTTACTTCATGGAGGCCGTGGGCTACAATATAATCGACTTCTACGGCTTCCAGGACAAGTACGAACAGATACAGGCGCTCTACAGGGACTACGACGCCTGGGCCGTGGCCCTGGCGGGCTTCACGCCGCTGCCCTACAAGGTCTTCACCATCTCGGCCGGCGCCTTCGACATCGACTTCACCGTCTTCCTCATCGCCTCGGCGCTGAGCCGCTCGGCACGATTCTTCCTCGTGGCGGCCGTCATCTACAGGTTCGGCGAGCCCATTCGGGGCTTCATAGAACGGTACTTCAACCTACTGACCGCCGCCTTCGCCGCGGCGCTGGTGGCGGGATTCGCTCTCGTAAGGCTGCTTGCCCGGTGAAGAGACGGACCCTCATAGGCGTCATCGGGAGCGGCCGCTGCGACGGCGGGCTCGCGGCCCTGGCCGAGACGACGGGACGGCTCGTCGCCGAGGCCGGAATGGGCCTTGTGTGCGGAGGGCTCGGCGGCGTGATGGAAGCGGCGGCAAGGGGCGCAAAGCAGGCGGGCGGCCTCACGGTGGGCATACTGCCGGGCCCGGACCCCGCGGAGGCCAACCCATACATCGACGTGGCCATCCCCACGGGCATGGGCGAGATGCGCAACGCCCTCATCGTAAGGGCCTCGGCCGCGCTCATAGCCGTGGGAGGAGGCGCCGGAACGCTCTCCGAGATAGCCCTGGCCCTCAAGACGGGAAAGCCCGTCACAGGGCTCCGCACCTGGGAGATACCGGGCGTGGTGAAGGCCGACACGGCGGAGCGGGCCGTGGCCCTGGCGCTCGGAGAGTCCGGCCCCTGAGGAGAGCCCCCGGCGGCGCGCAGGCACACTCCTTCCATCGGCGCCGCGGCGCCGGAGCGAAGGCGTCCATTCGCTACCAAATGGCCTTGAGAGCACCTTCCATCCTCTTCCTGCTCATCCTTTCGGGCTGCACCATAGCCTACATAGGCAGGGGCGTCTTCCACGAGGTCGAGGAGGGCGAAACACTATGGGGCATATGCCGCGTCTACGGCGCCGACTTCCGCGAGGTCGTGGAGATAAACGGCATCAGGGACCCCTCGAAGCTTCGCGCGGGACGGCGCATATTCATACCGCGGGCGACACGGGTCAAGAGGGCCGTCGCCGCGAGGACGGACGCGGGCACGGAGAATAGACGGAGAGGCGGAGACGGCGGCAAGCCCCGGAGGCCGAAGGTCGAGGGCGCCAAAAAACTCCTCTGGCCCGTCAGGGGCACGGTCGTCGCCTCCTTCGGCAGCTCGCCCGGCATGGAGGGCAAGGGCATAGAGATCAGGGCGCCGAGGGGCTCGCCCGTTGCGGCCGCCATGGACGGTCTGGTCGTCTACTCCGACGACGCCATGAGCGGCTACGGCAACATCATCATCATAAAGCACGGCGGCGGACTATACACGGTCTACGCCTACAACGAAACGAACCTCGTCGAGACGGGAGAGCGCGTAAGACGCGGAGAGGTGATAGCCAGGGTCGGCAGGAGCGCAAAGACCGGCGACCACAGGCTACACTTCGAGGTGCGCCAGGGCAG
>DRME01000004.1 GCA_011375175.1 Deltaproteobacteria bacterium
CCGAGGACGCGCTGGCCGCGCTCCGGTTGGCCCTGGCCGTGCGCGAGAGCGCCGCGGGCGGTTACGTGGTGGAGGTGGCCCGATGAGGATCGGTATGACCCCGATTTTGCAAGCAAAATCGGGGTGATCCGCAGGGAATTAAAAGTCTTTGAAGGGGGTCCGGGGGAAACTTTCTACAGAAAGTTTCCCCCGGTGCAATAAATCAGAGCTTTCTTAATTCAGGGTGATTTCTTTTCTGGTCCGGGCTTCTGACGACGAAGGACGCGCCCTAAATAGTCGTCGGGCATGGCGCATGCCATGATCGCAACCTTACTCCTTGGTCCCCGTGCCTATCCCTGATCAGCAGCAGTCGCACAGGCCGCCATCAATCATCGTTCAGGGCGCTGCTTCCGTAGGCGTCCAGCACAGCCTGCTCCATACGGGCTATTTCTTCATCCGAGAGGAAATCGAAGTGACTCGCGCGTTTCCGTGCCGGGAGTCTGCCGTTGTTTTGCAGGCAGAAGCGAATGAAGAGGTCAATCTTCCGGTCGGGCATATCCACTATCTCCTGGATGGCTCTCCTGGTCTCGTCGTAGTTGGCCAGAAACGCCAGTTCGCGGGCGAGTTCCATCTTGATTGTCCGCTCTATGAATCTGAAGAGCGCCTCCGCCTGGGGCGTCATATCGATATAGCGGTACCACTGGGCGGTATCGTTGTGGACGGTCATGCGGCCTTCTTCATCGAGCGAATATTCCACCAGGCTCATAAGAGGCCGTGAGAATGCCTCCAGAGAGGCGTCATAGTCGGCAGGGTTCTTCAGCATGGATGCCGATATGGGAAACATGACGCCTTTGGGCGTAAAGCCGCGGCGGGCAAGGATGTTGTGAATCAGGAAACGGTGGATTCGTCCGTTGCCGTCCTCGAAGGGGTGCAGAAAGACGAAGCCATAGGCGATGACGGCAGCGTGGACCACGGCGGACACATCGCTCGCGTCCATGCGCTTATGGGCGGCCACCAGACCCTCCATCAGGTCGGCCAAGTCCTCAGGCTTAGGACATACGAAGTGTATCCTTTCCTTCTGCCAGGCGATTGTCTCTCCCACATAGTTCTGAGTCGTCCGGTAGTCGGAATCGCGAAACCGCGGATCGACAATGCGATTCTGAAGCTCGATCAGGCGCTGTTTTTCACAGAAGTCTTCCTGCTCGGCCAGTTGAAGCAGCGCTACAAATCGCTCGGTCCTCGTCGATGTGGGCTTGATGTGTTCGATCTCAAAAGATGATTTTGTCTCCTTGGCGTACAGGTAGCCGAGCGCCCTCCTCAGCAATTCCGGCGGATAGCCGGACACCACCCTGTGACATTGCTTGGGAAGGTCGGCTCTCTCGAAGTCACGAAGCGTATCGGTACGGCGAACCGTCGGACAAAACCGTCGATCACCCAGCAAGTTGTCGTTGATCCGCTGGCGACGAACCCGGCGGGGCGGACCGACCGTGTAGTATTCATCCGGCTCGAGCAGATCAATGTAGTTACCCTGCTTCACGTCGTCGAGCGGAAGTTCTTTTCCGGTCAGAAACTCGTACAGATACCACAGCCGCCGGGCGTATCTGCCGGTTGGTTTGGACCGGACATATTCGAGGAAATCTTCCTCTGCAAATTTCTGAAACAGGCCGGCGAGTATCGCGAGATTCGTACCGTCATACTTAAGCGCAAATTCAAGATGATCGCCCAGTGTATCCCCCGGCCAGTACCTGGGCGGATAGACCTCCTCGACTATGCCCCCGCTCGAGTCGATCCGGTGGACTCCGCTTTTGGCAGCCACCAGGGACCTGTGCCAATTCGGAATAACATCGAGGTCGTATCGCTCGATAAGCGCCGCATACCCTGCGGGTCTGTCAGTCGATCCGTCCTGATCGTTTTCAGCCACGGCTTCCTCCCTGGCTGCGCCCTATTACGTCGCGGCAGGCAGGCGGAGAAATGGTTACAATCCAAGAATTATCGTTATATTCCAGCATAAGTCAAGAAATATAATTACAGAACGCCAATCCTTACCACCCCCGCCCCATCGGGAAAAACGGTTACATCACCAGAAAAACAGTTATGATACGGATTGGTACGGGAAATATAGTTACACAAAATTGGTGCCGGGTCTGCCCGACAACGGCCATGCTTCTTTCTGGCCATGAATGTTTCCAGTATAAAGTGTCCGCCCCCCTGTTGGTGGAAACCTTGCGCCCGGAATGTATAATTTCCACCAAAGAGTAGCTGCTTCCGTGGGGACGGGCGACGGATTATAGTGATGTTTGGCGGTCCTCTGGAGGTTCGGCCCGCGCCAGGCGGGATTTTTACGCCTTTGCGGCCCGAACCTCCAGAGGACCGCCCCCCGGGCAGCCAATGCGGACAAAACACCCCCTTCAAAAATTTTAATTCCCCGTGGGTCTATGACCCTTTCAAAAAAGGTTCCCTCAGCGGCAGACGCCGCAGCGGGTGCAGCGGCCCACGCTGCAGGGCGGGGTGGTTTGTTCCGAGAGGGCCCGGCAATACTCCTTCCACAGGTAGTCGTCGGTGACGCCGTGGTCGATGAGCGACCAGGGGAAGAGTTCCTCGCGCTCCCTGGGCCTGCAGGCAAGGGCCGCCGGGTCGAGACCGGCCTCCCTGAAGGCCCCGCGCCAGCCGAGCCTCGATACCGCGGCGAGCGCGGCCGCAAGGCGCCTGTCGCCGCGGGCGAGGGCCGCCTGGAAGAGGGCGCGTCTCGGCGACTCGACCTTCAGGGCCACGCCCTTGACGGCGCGAAGGGCGTCCTTGATGATGGAGAGGCGCCTTTCCATGACCGCCGCGCTCTCGAAGGGTGACCACTGGAAGGGTGTGACCGGCTTGGGCACGAAGGGGTTTATGCTGACCGTGACGTCGCCCTTTCCGAAGGCCGCCTTCATGCGCAGCGCAAGCTCTGCGGCGGCCCGGGCGTCGTCGTCCGTCTCGGTGGGCAGGCCGACCATGAAGTAGAGCCTCAGCCTCCCGATGCCGCCCTCGCCGGCGAGGGCGGCGGCGCGCACGAGGGTCTCGTCGTCCATGCCCTTGTTTATGACGTTGCGAAGCCTCGCGCTGCCCGCCTCGGGCGCCATGGCGAGGGTCCGCAGGCCGCACTCCCCGAGGAGTCCGACCAGTTCCGCGTCGATCATGTCGGCCCTCACCGACGAGAGGGTGAGACCCGCGCCCCTTTGCGCGCCGCGGCGCAAGAGGTCCTTCACGGCCGGGTACTCGGAGACCGCCGCTCCCACGAGGCCCACCCTGCCGGCCGCGTCGATGCCGGCGTCGATGGCCGCCGCCACGTCCCCCTCCTCGCGCATGCGCGGCGGCAGGTAGACGAAGCCGGCGGCGCAGAAGCGGCACCCCCGCCCGCAGCCGCGCTCTATCTCCACGAGGCTCATCGACGAGAACTCGGTCTCCGGCGTGAGCACCGCAGTGCGGGGGGGCTCGAAGCCCCGAAGGTCCAGGTTCTTTACGGCCCGCACCCGCGCCGGAGCGCCGGGGCGGGGCGAAATGGTCGATACAACGGGACCGGCGTACCCGAAGTCGTAGAGCGAGGGGACGTAGACGCCGTCGAGCCCGGCGAGGGCGCTGAGCAGTTCGGCCCTGGACGCACCGAGCTCCAGCGCCTCTCTTATGCGCTCGAAGAGCGTGACCGCGGCGCCCTCGGCCTCGCCGAGGTGGAAGAGGTCCATGAAGGGGGCCGTGGGCTCGGGATTGAGCGTGACGGCTACGCCTCCGGCCACGACAAGCGGCGCACCCTCCCTCCTCTCGGCCAGGGGCTCAATGCCCGACAGCTCGAGCATGAAGGGAACGTTTGCGTAGTCGTCCTCGAAGGCGATGGAGAATGCCGCCACGTCGAAGTCCCTTACGGGCCGCAGGGACTCGATGGTGAAGAGGCGGACGCCGCCGCCCTCGTAGCGGGAGAGCTCGTCACGGTCGGGAAGGAAGGCCCTCTCGCAGAGGATCCTTTCCTGCGAGTTGAGGGCGGCGTAGAGGTACTGGAAGCCCAGGTTGCTCATGGCGAGCCGGTAGGGACCCGGATAGAGGAGGGCCACGCACAGACGCCCGCCGGGGTCCTTGCGCACGGCGCCGCGCTCGCGGGCGGCGCGCCGGCGGGCGCGCTCTTTGAGCTTGCGGCCTATGGGTCCGCTACCTCCTCAGCCTCGCCACCTCGTCGAAGATGCGGTCGGCCACGTCGAACTTGTTCATCGGCTCGAGCCTGGTCTGGCCGCCCCGGCGGTCGATTATGGTCACCTCGTTGGTGTCGCTGCTTATGCCGCTGGGGCTGTTGGCCACCACGAGATCGAGGCTCTTTTCGCGGAGCTTTTCGAGGGCCCGCTCCACGTGGTCCTCGGTCTCGAGGGCGAATCCCACGAGCGTCTGGTCCCGCTTCTTGCGCGCCGCAAGCTCCTTGAGGATGTCCTTCGTCCTCTCAAGCTCCAGCTCAAGACGCGGCCTGTCCTTCTTGACCTTCCGCGCATGGGTCTTCACGGGCCTGTAGTCGGAGACGGCCGCGGCCATTACTACGACCGTCGACTGGGGGAAGAAACTCACGCAGGCGTCGTACATCTCCTCGGCCGTGGTCACGCCCACGAGGTCTATGCCGTGGGGTCTCGCAAGGGCGGTCGGGCCGCTAACGAGCACCACCTCGGCGCCGCGCCGCTTGGCCGCCCTGGCCAGCGCAAAGCCCATCTTGCCCGACGAGGCGTTGGATATGAAACGCACGGGGTCTATCATCTCGCGGGTTGCGCCGGCGGTGACGAGCACCTTCTCGCCCGCCAGGTCCTTTACGCTCAGGCACTCGAAGACGGCGTCCATTATGTCCTCCACCGGGGCGAGCCTCCCCCTGCCCTCGTAGCCGCAGGCGAGCTCCCCCTCGGCGGGGCCGACGAAGCGGTAGCCGAGCCCCTCGAGACGCCCCACGTTGGCCTCCACGATGGGGTTTTCGTACATGCGGTGGTTCATGGCCGGCGCAAAGAGCACCGGCGCCTTCGAGGCCATGACGACGGTCGTCAGGAGGTCGTCGGCTATGCCGCACGCTATCTTGCCTATGACGTTGGCCGTCGCCGGAGCTATGACAATCAGGTCGGCGCTCTCGGCGAGCTCTATGTGGTTTATGGCGGCCCCCTCCGCGGACTCGAAGAGCCCCGTGAGGACCGGGTTCCCCGCAAGGGTTGCGAGACTGAGCGGCGTTATGAACTCCGTGGCCGCACGGGTCATGACGGGCCGAAGCTCCACCCCCTCCCCGCGCAGAAGCCGCGCAAGCTCCAGGGCCTTGTAGGCCGCTATGCCGCCCGTCACGCCGAGCACTATGCGCCTTCCCGCTATCTTCACGACGTCGCTCCCTCTCCCCAGGCGGGGCTTTCCGAAGAAAACCCCCGCGTACAGCGCCTGTTGCGCTCCGGTCGGTGTGATCGCGTGGCGGACAAGGAGACTCTGATTGATTACACTGGGGGAAACTTTCTGTAGAAAGTTTCCCCCAGACCCCCTTCAAAGACTTTCGATACGAGTTGGTTTCCCCTGTTTTGCCAGGCAAAACAGGGGAAACCAACTCGCGTCAAAAGTTTTTGGAGGGAGTCTGAGGGAACCTTTTTACAAAAAGGTTCCCTCAGGGTAATCAATCAGAGTTTCCTTGAGTACTCTCCGGTTCCGTTCTTCCGTCGCCTCACGGGTCCGCAAGGAAGGGGTTGGTCGTCCGTTCCCGGCCCACGGTGCTCGGCGGGCCGTGGCCGGGGCAGACGGTCACGTCGTCGTCGAGCGGAAGTATCTTCTCCTTTATGGAGCTCATGAGCGTTTCGTAGGATCCGCCGGGAAGGTCGGTCCTGCCCACGCTTCCGGCAAAGAGGGTATCGCCCGTGAGGAGCAGGGCGCGCTCCCTGAGAAAGAGGCAGAGGCTTCCGCGCGTGTGGCCCGGCGTGTGGAGGAACTCGAGAGTGAGCGAGCCGGCCCGCAGCGTCGTCGATTCGTCGAGCAGCAGGTCGGGTTCCGGCGAATCGGCGGCCTCCACGCCGAAGACCCGGCCCTGGCAGGCGGCCTCGCGCAGCAGCCCCGCGTCTTCGGCGTGGATGGCGAGTCCGGCGCCGGTTGCGTCGACCACCGCCCTGTTGGCGCCCACGTGGTCGAAGTGGCCGTGGGTGTTGATCACGTACCGCACGTCGAGGCCAAGGCCCTCTATGCGCGGCAGTATGAGGTCCGCGTCGCCGCCCGGGTCGACGACGAAGGCCTCCCTCGTGGCGGCGTCGGCCAGGAGGTAGCAGTTGACCTCCAGCGGGCCGACGACGAGGCTCTCGAAGATGGGGGGCGTCACTTCTCCTGCCATCTCCTTATCTTCTCCGAGTAGGTCTCGATGAGCTTTCGCGCCGCCTCCTCGGTGGAGGCCTCGGCCACTATGTGGAAGCAGGGCTGGTCCTGGCTCGGATAGGCGAGCACCCAGTCGTCGCCGTAGCTGAGCCTGATGCCGTCGAGAAGGAGTGTCTCCTTGTCCTTGGAGTCCTCGGTGAGAAGCCTCATGACCGTTCCCTTCTTCTCCCAGGGGCAGTGGATGCGCTCGCGCACCATGATGCTCGGCGGTATCTCGCGCATGAGGCGGTGGAGCTTCGCCTCCTGGGCCGCCAGCATCTCGAGTATCCTGACGATGGCGAACATGCCGTCGAAGCAGGGCATGAAGTGGGGGAAGATGTAGCCGCCGTCCTCCTCGCCCACGAAGAGCATCTTGCCGGAGGCCGCCGCCTCCATCACCCCCCTGGGCGTGGTCTTGGTGCGCACCACCTCGTAGCCGTAGTTGGCGGCCATCTTCTCGATGGATCGCGACGCCGAGACCGGCACGGCCACGGCGCCCTCCAGCCCCCGGCTCTTCGCGTACCTGAGCGTAAGGAGGGTGACGAGGTTGAGGGCCGTGGGGCCGTCGAGGATGTCGCCGGCCTCGTCGACGAGGAATATCTTCTCGCCGCCCGAGTCGAGGAGCACGCCGATGTCGGCGTCCAGCGAGCGGACGATGGAGGCGAGCTGAGTAAGCGATTTCCTGAACTCCTCGCCGCTCTTTGTGACCTTGGCGCCGTCTATGTTGGCGTTGAGCGCTATGACCTCGCAGTCGAGCTTGCCGAGGATGGACGGGAATATCCTCGTTGACGAGCCGTAGGAGTAGTCGAGCACCATCTTGAAGCCCGCGCGCTTTATGGTCTCGCCGTCGACGGCCGACATGAAGCCGCTCTGGTAGTGCTCGAAGCCGTGGACCGGGAAGAACATCTCGCCCGTTTCGTCCATGCGGACCCTGCCGTAGTCCTCGCGGTAGAAGAGGCGCTCTATGGTCTTCTCCGCGCCGGGATGGAGATCGAGGCCCGTGTTGTCGAAGAACTTGAGGTCCACCAGTTCGGGGTCGAAGGGCGAGCGGCGCGTGTGGATGCCTCCCGTCTCGTTGCCGCTGCGGGCCAGGAACCTGACGACGGGGATGGGTGTGACGCCGTAGTCGTGGACGTTTATGCCCGTGGAGAGGATGCCCGTCATGATGGCGCGGTTTATCATGCGCGACGTCTTGTGGGCGTCGCGGCTCGTGGAGACGGTGGAGCCCTTCTTGAGCGAGGCGCCGTAGGCGGCGCCGAGCTTGGCGGCGAACTCGGGGCTGAGCTCTATGTTGGCAAGGCCCGTGACGCCGTAGGTGCTGAAGATGTTCTTGCTCCAGCGCTCGCCCCAGACAAGACTCGAAGCCAGCGTGGCGTCGTCCTCCACTATCTTGTAGGGCCAGACCTTCACGTTGGCGCGCACGAAGCTGTTGCGGCCGATGCGGCAGTGATCGCTCACCACCACGCCTTCGGCGAGCCTTGCGCGGTCGCCTATGGTCGTGTGGCTGCATATGACGTTCTCCTGGAGGCTCGCCCCGCGTCCCACCTTGACGTCGTCCCAGAGTATGGAGTTTATTATGACGGCGCCGTCCTCGACGACCGTGTCGTCGCCTATGACGGAGTTGACGATCCTCGCCTCGGCCCCTATCCTGCAGCGCCGCCCTATGACGGCCGCCCCCTCGAAGTCGGTTGTGAAGTCTATCCTCGCCCCCTCGCCGGTCCATACGCGCCGCCCCTTGAGCTCGCTTCCCGGTATCTCGACCTTCACGCGGCCCTGGAGTATGTCCATGTTGGCGTTGCGGTACTCCTCGAGGCTGCCCACATCGCGCCAGTACCCCTCGGCCACGTAGCCGTAGAGCGGCTTTCCGTCGGCAAGGAGCCTGGGGAAGAGGTCCTTGGAGAAGTCGAACTCCCTGTCCCCGGGGATATACTCCATGACCTGCGGTTCGAGGATGTAGATGCCCGTGTTTATGGTGTCGCTGAAGACCTCGCCCCAGCCCGGCTTTTCGAGGAAGCGCAGGATCCTGCCGTTCTTGTCGGTTATGACTATGCCGAAGGCCAGCGGGTTTTCGACCCTGGTGAGCACGATGGTGGCCACGGCCCGCCTCTTCCTGTGAAAGGCCACGGCCTCGGCGAGGTCGAAGTCGGTGAGCACGTCGCCGCTTATGACGAGCACGGGCTCGGACTTGTTGACGCCCCTCGCCGCGAAGGCCACGGCTCCGGCCGTGCCGAGGTCGGAGTCGGGCGTTACGTAGTCTATACGGACGCCGTAGTCCGAGCCGTCGCCGAGGTGACTCGTTATGCTCTCGGGCTGGAAGTAGAGCAGCGTGGTGAGGTCCTCTATCGAGTGGCGCCTGAGGAGCTCCACTATGTAGTCTATTATGGGCCTTGTGGCCATTGGAACGAGAGGCTTGGGCAGGTTGTTGGTAAGGGGCCTGAGCCTCGTGCCGAAACCGCCGGCCATGATTATGCCTCTCACGGGGACCTCCTCGTCTTGAAGGGTTCCGCCCTTGCGCAGGGTTGGGGTGACGGTCGGGATGGAAAACGCTTTACGCCGCTGCGTGACGACGTCGGTGGAATTTTAGCAGTAAAGCCGCTCAGCGTCAAGGCCCGCCCCTGCGCGGCCTTCTTCGGCAAGGCTCCCTCGGGGAAACGGTTCCCCTGCGACCTTGCCGTCGCCCGCCGCTCTGCTATAATAAGGAAGCTCCGATTGATTCCACCTTCCCGTGGGAGATGACGGTCAACGTCCGTCGGTGAGCGAGGCGGCCGGGGGAGCAGGCCGTAGCGCGGCCCGTGGAAGGCCGGGGATGGAGTCGGCGGGAAAGGCGCCACGCAAACGAAAGAGATGAGGAAAGACGGTAAGGCTGCGGGGCCGGCGCCGTGGCGCAGGGTCCTCCACGAGGTGATCTTCGAGGCCGACACCAGGGCGGGCAGGCTCTTCGACATGGCCCTGCTGGCGGCCATAGCGGCAAGCGTCCTCTCCGTCATGCTCGACAGCGTGGCGTCGGTGCGCGCCGCCTACGGCGTCCACCTCACGGCGGTGGAGTGGTTCTTCACCGTCGTCTTCACCGTGGAGTACGTGCTGCGGCTTCTGTGCGTGGGCCGTCCCCTCAAGTACGCCACGAGCTTCTACGGCGTCGTGGACCTGCTCGCCATAGTGCCCACATACCTGAGCCTCGTCGTCCCTTCCACCAAGTACCTCCTCGTCATCAGGGTGCTGAGGGTCCTGAGGATATTCAGGGTCCTCAAGCTCGCCCACTACCTGGTGGAAGCGCGGATGCTCGCCGAGGCCATCCGCATGAGCATGCGCAAGATCACCGTCTTCCTCTTCACCGTCTCGACGCTGGTCGTCATCCTCGGCTCGCTCATGTACCTCATAGAGGGCGAGGACAACGGCTTTACGAGCATCCCCCGAAGCATATACTGGGCGGTCGTCACCCTCACTACGGTGGGCTACGGCGACATCTCGCCGCAGACCGACCTGGGCAGGGCCTTCGCCTCACTGGTCATGATCCTCGGCTACGGCATCATAGCCGTGCCCACCGGCATAGTGACGGTCGAGATCGGCAGGTCCATGACGCGGCAGGTCAGCACGCAGGCGTGTCCGCGCTGCGCCGGCGAGGGCCACGACGCCGACGCCCGCTACTGCAAGTACTGCGGCTCGGCGCTCTGAAACGAGGAGGCGCCGCCTTACCGCGGCGGCGTCTCCACCCTCTGGAGCAGGACGAGCCCCGCCACGAAGAAGGCCGCCACCGACAGGAGCGCCGTCCTCTGGTCTCCGCCCAGCCCGTGCGATATCCAGCCGAAGAGAAGCGGTCCCACAACGGACGAGCTCTTGCCGCACAGGGCGTAGAAGCCGAACATCCGGGCCTCCCTGCCGGCCGGTATGAGAGAGGCCATGAGGGCGCGGCTCGCCGACTGGACGGCGCCGAGCCCGGCTCCGGCCGCGACGGCGACGGCGAAGAAAAGGGGCCTGGATCGGACGAAGAAGGCGAAGAGGACCACGCACGTCCACACTGCGAGTATGGCCGTGATGACGGCCTTGGGTCCCCATCTGTCTGTAGGGCCGGCAAGGGCCGCGGCGCCGACGAGCGCCGAGAGCTGGACCGCGAGGAAGAGCCCGATGAGCTGGGACGGCGCAAAGCCCAGCGTTGTGGCCGCAAAGAGCGCCGTAAAGTAGATGATCGTGTTGATGCCGTCGATGTAGACGAAGAAGGCCGCGAGGAAGCGGCTAAGCTCCTTCAGTTCCATGACCTCTGCGACGAGAGGGCCGAGGCGCCGAGCCCCTTCGGCGAGGGCGGCGAAGAACCCCGCGCTGCCGCGCCCGCCCGGCAGGACGAGGAACGCCGGGAGAGAGAATACGGCGAAGAAGAGGGCGACGAAGAGCCAGGTGAGATCGAACCTGCCTCTGTCTACGAGCACGAGCGCGGCGAGCAGCCCCATTACGGAGCCCGCGTAGCCCGTGGCGAAGCCGAGGCCGGAGACGAAGCCGCGCCGCCACGGCGGCGCTATGTCGGGCAGGTACGAGTTGTAGTAGACGAGCGCGCCTTCGAAGCCGATGTTGGCCAGCACGACGAGCAGAAAGCCCCGGAGCACCATGCCCGGCTCCACGGTGGCGAGCAGCGCCACGGAGCCGACGCACAGGGCGGTGTGGAAGAAGAGCATCTTCTTCCTCGCCCCCGACCTGTCGGCCGCAGCGCCGAGGAGCGGCGAGGAGAGCGCCACGACGAGCATGGAGAGCGAGACGGCGCGGCCCCACCACAGGTCTCCGAGCCCGTCGTCGTTGCCCACTATGGTCGTGGCGTAGTAGACGCTGAAGACCGTGGCCGTTATGACGGCCGGGTAGACGGAGTTGGCGAAGTCGTAGAGGACCCATGCGGCCACGCTGCGCCGGTCGAGGAGCTGCGCAGCCGCCCCGCGCGCCCCGCCTCCAGGCGGGGCGGCGTCATCGTCCTGCGGCGCCGTCATCGGAAGAGAGAGTCCACGAGGTGGCGGTACCTCTCCATCACGACACGCCGCCTGAGCTTGAGCGTGGGCGTCATCTCGCCGCTCTCCACGGAGAGGTCCCTTTCCAGGAGCGCGAACCTGCGCACCTTCTCGTACTCGGCGAGCCCCCGGCAGGCACGGTCGATCTCGCTGCGCATGAGCGCCCTGACCTCTCCGCTCGCCGCCAGGGCCGGGTCCTCCCGCGGGACTTCGCCGCCCCGATCGTGAAGCCACCGCCTCACGGCGTCGAAGTCGGGCGCCACGAGGGCGGCCACCGTGCTCGCCCCGTCGCCGAGGAGCAGCGCCTGCGAGATGTAACGGCTCTCCCTCAGGCGGTTCTCTATGGGCTGGGGCGCCACCTTCTTGCCGTTCGACAGGACGATGAGGTCTTTTTTGCGGTCCGTTATGCGAAGGAAGCCCCGCTCGTCGATCTCTCCCACGTCGCCGGTATGGAACCACCCCTGTGCGTCCACGGCCCGTGCCGTCTCCTCGGGCCTGCGGTGGTAGCCCTCCATGACGTTGGGGCCGCGCACGAGTATCTCGCCGTCGTCGGCGATCTTCACCTCCACGCCTTCGATGACCTCGCCTACGGTGCCGAGCCTCTCCCGTCCCGGACGGTTGATCGCCACGAGCGGCGAGGTCTCGCTTAGGCCGTAGCCCTCGAGCACCGGTATGCCCAAGGCCCGGAAGAACCGGGCCGTCGAGAGCGCAAGGGGCGCGCTGCCGGAGATGAAAAACCGCAGCCTGTCGATACCGAGACGGCGGCGGACGGAGGAGAAGACCAGTCTGTCGGCCAGGCGCCGGGCAAGCCCGGTGCGAAGCGGCGCGGCCGCCTTCTCCCCGGCGGGCCCGGCCGAGCGCCCGCCCACCGACAGGGCCCATTCGAAGAGCCTCCGCTTCAGGTACGACTCCTTTGCAAGCGCCGAGACGAGCCCTTCGTGAAAGAGCTCGAGAAGGCGGGGGACGAGCACCATGTAGTGGGGCCTCACCTCCACCATCTTCTCCCTTATGCGCCGTATCTTGTCCACGTAGGAGACGGAGGCCCCGCAGGTGAGCGGCAGGTAGTGGTCGGCCATGCGCCCCATCACGTGGTTGAGCGGCACGGTGGAGAGCATGACGTCGCCGGGACGAAGGCCGAAGATGGCCTGGGCGGCCTCGACGTTGGAGACGAAGTTCCCGTGGGTGAGCACGGCGCCCTTGGGCTCGCCGGTGGTGCCCGATGTGTAGATGATCGACGCCCTGTCACCGGGGCGGACCGACCGCCACAGCCCTGCGAAGTCGCCGTCGCCCCCCTTGGCGGCGCCCATGGCGAGCACGTCGTCGAAGCGGAGCACGCCCTCCGGCCGACCGGACGGAGAGTCCATGACGACGAGCCCGAGCCCCGGCAGCGTGCGTCTCGCCTCCAGGGCCTTGGAAAGCTGGCCGCCGTCGGAGACGACGAGGACCTTTGCGCCCGAGTCGGCCAGGATGTGGCGCACCTGTGCCGCCGGGAGTGTGGGGAAGAGGGCTACGCAGACGCCTCCGGCGTGTATTATGCCGAGGTCTGCGACGGCCCACCAGGGCCTGTTCTCCGAAAGCAGGGCCACGGCGTCGCCCCTGCCCACGCCCATGGCCCTGAGCCCCAGGGCGAAGCGGCGGACCAGCGAGCCGAGCTCTTCGTAGCTGACGGGACGGCGCTCTCCGCGCTCGGCCTCGAGCTGGGCCGCAAGACCGGCGAAGCGCCTCGTGCTCTCCTGGAAAAGGCGGTTGATGGTGCCGCCCATGGACAAGCGACCTCCCTCGCAGGCGATGGAATCTCCACGTCAGCATACCCCCCGTTCTCCCCTGGAGTCAAGGAAACATTGCGGGAGCTCCGGCAATGGGGTCACGGCCCCGCGGCTTCCGCGGACCCGGCTCGTCTCAGGCGGAAGCGCACGGGCACTTCCACCCACATGGCCTTCCTTTCCCCGTCCACGAGGGCCGGCACGAACCGCCAGCGCCGCACGGCCTCCAGGGCGGAGCGGTCGAGGAGGCGGTGGCCGCTCGATGCGAGGACCTCGACCCGCTCCACCTGACCGGAGGCGCCGACGAGCACCCGCAGTGTGACGACCCCTTCCAGCCCCCTGCGGCGGGCGATGCGCGGGTAGCGGGGCGGAGGGTTGAGGTCGTAGCGCGGAACGGCGCGGCGCAGGTCCTTTCGGGCCGGCGGGTCCTTTCGGGCCGGCGGGGAGCCGCCGCGGGCCGCGGCGGCGCTGCCTCCAGGCGGGGGGTCGCCGGTCTTGCCGCCGGGTCTTCCGCCATCGGCCGCCGTGACTCCGGGCCTTCCGCTCGAGCGGCGGGACGCCCGCGCCGCCGCAGGCGTCCCGCCGTGGACCGGCTGCACGGCCGGACCGAAGGCGGTGCGGACCTCACGGCTCTGTCCGGGACCCTGCCGCCCCGGCGGTTCGGCGGTCCCGCCCGCCGCCTCTCCGCCCGAGGCGGGCGACGAAGGATCGGGCGCGGTCTCCTTCACGGCGTCCCCGCTCGCCGCCCCCGGCGGCCTGAACAGGGCAGCGGGCAAGGGCTCCTTCTCCACGAAGGCCACGGAGCGCAACGACACGGCCTTGTCCGCTTTCTCCACGAAGGCCGCAGGCCCGGGCGCCGCCTCTTTCGCCGCGGCCCCATCCGGCGTACCGGCGGAAGGCTCCTCCCCCGCCTCATCGGCGGCGGCTGCAAGGGCCGCGGGCCCTTCGTCATCGGCGGCGCTTCCGGCTTCGCCCTCCCGCGCTTTCTCCATCTCCCGCTCATTCTCCCCGCCGCGGCGCGGCGCTTCCTCCAGCGCCACCGTCACCGATGATCCATCGTCTCTCTCTTCGCGGGGGCCTGGGGGCGTCACCGCCGCAGGCAGGGGAAGCTCTACGCTCAGGAGCGCGCCGTGGATGGCCGCGGCGGCGAGGACGGCGCCGAAGAGCCGCGCCGACGGACTCATCTTGCGCCGCGCCGGGGGCCTGCCTGGAGCGAGATGCGCGACAGCCCCGCCTCCTTCACCATGTCGAGCACGGAGAAGAGCTGCTCGTAGGATACGCTCCTGTCGGCGAAGACCCTCACCTTGCGGTCCGCCGACCCGCCGGCCCGCTCGCGCAGGAGTCCGACGAAACCGTCACGGGGCACGGCCTCGCCGTCGACGAGCAGCTCCACGGCCTCGCCCTCTCTGCGTATGGTCACGGCCACGGCCTCGCCGGTCTCGACGGCCGCCGCCCGCGAGGCCGGAAGCTCCACCCGCCCGCCCCGGTGGACGGCCATGGAGAGCATGGCGTAGATGAAGAAGACGAGCAGCAGGAAGACCACGTCGATGAGGGGAAGCATCTCGATGCGCGGCCCCCGCGTCTCTCTTCGGCCCAGCCTCAAGGTCGGCTCCCTGCGCGGCGGGCCGTAAAGGACTTCTCTTCGGCCTTCGCGCCGTCTCCCCCGACGCTCCAGGCGGCCTCGAGCCTTGAGCCGTAGTCTTCCATATGGTGGACGGCCTCGTCGACGAGGCCCCGGAAGTAGTTGTAGGGGAAGACCGCGGCAATCGAGACGGCAAGCCCCGCGGCGGTCGTGATGAGCGCCTCGGCGATGCCCCCGCCGACGAGCCTCGGGTCCGCGGCGTCTCCGTGGCCGAGCGTGCTGAAGGCCGTGATGATGCCCGTCACGGTGCCGAAGATGCCTATGAGAGGGGCCGCCGTTATCATCGTGTCGAGCGCCTTCATGTAGCGGCCCATCTCTCTCTCCGCCCGCCTCGCCTCGGCCTCCATCGCCGCCGTCATGCCCCCGTGCCTGTGCCTGGCGCCTGCTCCAAGCACGGCGAGCACGTAGTCGCCGCTTCCGGCGGTCTTCTTTTCGACCGCCTCCCAGAGCCCGCGCCCGGCAAGGGCCACGACCTCTTCCCTCAGGGCGCATCTTCCGCCGAGCCGGAGCCTGACCCAGAATACCGCTCGCTCGATCACCACCGCTACGACGACGACCGAACAGGCAAGGAGCGGCCACATGACGGGTCCGCCCCGCTCCAGGAGATCGTAAAGACTCATAGGCATCCCTCCAGAGAAATTCCCGTAACCCCCGCCCCCGGGGAGGTCGGGTCGCAAAGGCGTAACACCCCCGCCTGGCGCGAGCCGACCTCCCCGGGGGCGGGGGGGGAAGAGGGGGAAAAAACGGCGGGGCCGCCGGCGCCCCCGCGGCAAGGGCTCATCGCCTCCGGGCCCGTCTCGCGCCGTAGAAGAGAAGGGCCGCCACGGCGGCGGCGAGCGCCGCCGTGGCGGCCGCAGCGGACCGCGGCGGCCCTTCCCCCTTCCCGGCCGTCCCGGCCCCCACCTCCTCCATGGCGAAGCCTTCCACCTCCACGGTTCCGTCGCCTCCAGGCGCGCTCCCCTCCCCCGCCTCGAGAGGGCGGCCCCGGGCCGGGCCGACGCCGATCTCCTCGAGTTCTTCGTCCCTTGGCCTCGATTGCCTGCCTGCGGCGCGCTCCAGCAGGGAGACGAAGGTCTCCACCGTTTCAGAAGCCACGCCCGCCCGCGCCGCAAGGTCTGCGGCGAGCCGGGCAAGCCGCGGGTTGGCGCAGACAAGCTCGCTGCATGCCGGACCGGCGGCGGCCACGCTCTCCACGTACTCCGAGGCGAGCTCGGCCTTCACCTCGTCGGACGGGCTCCAGTAGCCCCTGCGCACGGCCTCGAGCATCCGCGCCGTCATGGCCTGCCGGGCCCAGGGGTTCGCCCCGGCGGTGAAGCCCTCGATGTCGAGACCTCGGCTGTCCCTCACGTAGACCTCGAAGACCTGCCGCCACAGCGATGCGTCCACCTCCTCCGGTGTCGTCACCTGCCAGCCCCAGAGGTTCTCGACGAAGTCGGCCATGGCCCCGGCCCCGGCGTAGTCCTCGCCCTTCATGCCCTCGATCCAGCGGGGGTTGAGGTTTCGGCTCCTGAGCTCGCGGCCCATGACCCTCGATAGCTCCTCCACCTCCACGGCGCCGGGGCGGAGCTGGGAAGTAACGAGCGTTTCCGGGGCCCGTCCCGCCCGGCGGCGCACGGCCGCGGCGAGCCCGCCGAGGTACTGGAACATGTCGTCGTTGTCGAGCAGGCCGTAGAGGCTGGAGGAGCGCGAGTGGACGGCCACGTCCACGTCGGCAAGCTGCGCCGCCAGCAGCCTCCCGGCCTTGCCGCCCCACCTGCCGCCTCCGAATACGAAACCCATGCGCCTTTCGTAGATGTCGGCTATCTCCGATTCGTCGCGCCAGCGTGGAGAGGCCGCCGCCTCGGCCACGCCGTTTCCGTAGGAGCCCGGCTCCTCGGAGAATACGCGCAGGCGGCTCAGCTCACGGGCCTCCTCCTCGTCGAGCCCCATTTCGATAAGCCGCGCCTTCGCGCGGCGGGCGGCCGCGGCCACGAGATTCTCCACGTCGGTCTGGCGCAGGGCCAGGCCGACCGCCTCGTCGAGCCACTCGATCATGTGGGGAAAGAGGTCGCGGTAGAGGCCCGAGGCGCTTACGAGCACGTCTATGCGCGGTCTGCCGAGCTCCCGGCCCGGGACGACCTCAAGCCCCGCCACACGGCCCGATGGAAGCCACCTCGGTCTTACGCCCAGAAGCCAGAGGATCGTCGACTCGTTTACGCCTTCGTTTCTCAGGAGCTCCACGGCCCAGAGCACGACGGCCACCTTGCGGGGATAGCGGCCGTGCTCTTCGAGGTGGGTGCGTATTATCTCGTCGGCCGCCTCCTTGCCGAGCCGCCAGGCCTCGCGGCTCGGAAGCCTTGCGGGGTTGAAGCCGTAGAGGTTGCGGCCCGTGGGCAGGGCCTGGGGGTTTCGCAGCGGGTCGTTGCCCTCGCCGGGCTCGACGTAGCGGCCCTCGAGCCCGCGCAGAAGGTTTTCCATCTCCCTTTGCGCCGACGCCTCGACAAGCCGCGCCACCTCGGCCTCGTCGGCGTCCGGGTTCCGGCCCGCGACGGCCCCGGCCATGGCCCTCGCCTCGTCGGCGTCCATGGCGCGGCCGTAGGTGTGCATGCCGTAGGGGATCATCTCCTCTCTCATCTCCTCGAGGTAGTGGGTCAGCTCATGGACGAAACGGCTGCGCCCGTCGGCGCCGCCGTGGAGGCGATCCTCACCGCGGCCCGCGGTCTCGGCGGCCAGGCCCGTTGCCTGCGCGAGCCTCACAAGCTCGCTGAACTTCTCGTCGGCCGTCACCGAGCCCACGCTCCTTGCCCGCTCGTACTCGTCGGCCAGCTCGGCCATGCGGGCGTACTCCGCGTAGAGGCCCGAAGGGCGCAGCAGGGGCGTCATGTGCGAGAGCATGACGCCCCGGCCGCGCCGCTTGGCCTGCAGCGCCTCGCCCACGTCGTCGACTATGTAGGGATAGAAGTTCGGTATGTCCGTTGTCAGCACCTCGGGCGAGCACGACGGCGAAAGGCCCGCCTGCTTGCCCGGCGTCCACTCGTAGGTTGCGTGGGTGCCGAGGTGGATCACGGCGTCGGCCCCGAAGACCTCCTTGAGCCAGAGGTAGGCGGCGATGTACTGGTGGTGGGGGTAGAGGGTCGTATCGTGGGCGAGGCCGGCCGGGTTGTCGCTCCAGGCCCTGGCGGGCTCGGGCATCATCACCAGGTTTTCGCTGCGCACCATGGGTATGACGATCTTTGCTCCGTGGACCATGAGGCCTGAATCTTCCGGCTCGCCCCACTGGGCGATGACGGCCTCCCGAAAGTCCGCGGGCAGGCGCGAGAACCACTCCCTGTAGGTCTCCATGTCGAGGAGGACGGCCCGGCCCGCGGCGACGAGCCCATCGAGCTCGCCGGGCGCCCAGGAGCCGATGTTGCGCGCGCCGGCCACTATGGTCTCCCTGAGCTCCCGCTCGCCGGGCACCCCGCCCGTCCTGTAGCCCCGCGCGGCGAGCGCCGCGGCGATCTCGCGCAGCGAGGCGAAGACGTTCAGGTAGCTTGCGCCGATGTTGTGTTTACCGCGGCTGTGGTTATAGAAGATGACGGCCACCTTCTTTTCGGCGTTGGGCTTTCGCCGCAGCTCCGCCCACGCCCGAAGACGCGGTATGAGGCGTTCCACGTTCTCCGCCACCGGACGGCTCAGGTAGTATCTCTTCGAGGTCTCGGGGTCCGCCACCTCCTCCTTGGCCGAAAGGACCGTGGGCTCGACGAGCCCCGATATCTCGGGCGCGGCCATGGTCCATGCCGCCTCGGTGGAGCCTATGCCCACGGGGCTCTCCCGCCACTTCTCGATCGTGTCCCCGTAGAGGTTCACGGCCGAGAGTATGGGCACGTCGAGGTTTCGCAGGGCCCGGGCCAGACCCTCCGTCAGGGCCGAGTAGAACTTGAGCGAGAAGGCGAGCACCAGGTCGACCCTCCCCACGCCGTCTTCGTCGAGGAGGAACTTCCTTACGGCCTCCTCGTCGCGTCCGAAGCAGGCGGTGACAGAAAAGCCCGCCTCCTCGAGACGCCTTATAATGTAGTCCACCGGCTCGCGCTGCCCCTCGGTGAGAAAGGACGCAAAGAACAGGAGCCCGATGCGCGGGCTCCGGGGGTCGTGGCCTGGCCTGCCCCGCAGCCAGCGCTCGTAGGCGCCGGCGTCGGTGAAGAGCCCGTCCGCGTCGGGGTGATATATGCCGAGCCTTGTCACGGGTTCCGCCTCGCCGTAGGAGAGGCCCTCGTCGAGGTGGCGGCTTATGACGAGCCGCAGCATGTTGCGCACGTTCCCGACGCTCATGTTGTCGTAGTAGGCGCTCACCTCTTCGTCGAAGATGTAGCCCCTGCGCCGCAGCCCCTCGTCGTCCACCGAGCTTCGCAGGGCGTAGACCGTCTTGCCCGCAAGCCCTATGTGGCCGTCGAGGTAGTCGGTGAGCTCCCGGCCCATGACGTCCACAACCAGGACCTTCGCCTCGTCGATTGAGCGGCGGAGCCTTTCACCGCCTCCTGCGAGCTCTCCTGCGGCCACGACCTCGACGTCGGCGGCCGTGTCGAGGCCGGCGGCGGCGCGGTTTGCGAGGTAGGAGTTGTTGTCGATGACCATGAGGACGAGGTCGGCCGCCTGAGAGGACACGGGCGGCAGCAGCACGGCGAACAGCGCCGCGAGCGCCGCAGCCGCCGCCTTCACGGTCCCGGCCCCGCCGGCCCGGCGGCCGGACGTCCCGATGCCTTGTCCGCCTCCCTTGCGGCGAGCCCCGAGAAGATCGCCCCCACGGCCCTCGACAGCACGGGCGGCACCCCCGGCACATCGACGGCCTCCGCCCGCACGGGCCGTCCGGCTATACGGGCCGCAACGGCGTCGGCCCAGTCGCCGACGGACCCGGAGTCGGCCACCAGCCCCCTTTCCACGCCGTCGCTTACGGCGAGCATGGACTCAACGAAGCCGGCGTAGAACGGATCGAGCAGCAAGCGCTCGGCCTCGGCGCAGAGCCGCCGGTCCCCGCCGCCGAAGACGCTGCACAGCCCGTGGAACTCGATGCCCCTTTCGCGCAGCCGCCGGAATACCGGCCGGTCGGCCCTGAGGCCGTTGCCCGCCTCGACGGCCCGCATCACCCCGCGACGCACGGCCCGCGCAATGAGCTCGCCCATCTTCGTGTGGCCGCCGGCGGCGTCCACGAGGGGACCGCGTCCCTCGACCACCATGACGTTGTCCGTGCCCGTCCCCGTCGCGCCGTTTGCCGCACCGCTGTAGCTCGACCTTATGTCGAGGTCCTGGAGCGCCGCGCTCTTGGCCTCCGTTGCGGTAACCACGGCACGGGCCATGGCGCGCCCCGTAAGGCGCATGTTGGTCATTACGATGATGTTTACGGTGCCGGGGCCGCGCCGTTCCGGCTCGTAGAACGCCCCCTCGTCGTAGCCCATCCGCATGGCGTTGCCCGTCACGCCGGCGGTGACCACGACCGTTACCTCCATCTCCCTGAAGGACTCGGTGACAACGGCGGCGTCGTCCATGTCGGCACCCGTGAAGAGCACGGCCGTCGACGCCGGGTCAAGGCCCAGCGCCGCCAGGGTCTCCCGGCGCAGCCCCTCCACCCCCAGCCTGTGCCCAAGGCCCCAGGCCGGCGGCGGAAAGTAGTGGTTCGCCGCCGCCGTAACGCCGCTTCGCGGTCCATCGAGGGTTGAGAGCACCTCCATGGGCTCGCTGAAGGTGACGACGAGTGTTTTGTTCCGGAAGTCAAAGACGTCGCTCTCCACGAGCTCGGCCCGTTCAACGTAGGGGAGCTCGACGGACAGGGGCCTGCGCCTTATGACGCCCGCGGGCAGGACCGTATTGCCGGGACCGGCGAAGAGGTCTTCATAGACGGTGGCGGCGAGCCAGGCGGTGAAGTAGCCCGCATGGGTCGATACGCGGCAGGTGAGCTCGCAGGGAAAGAAGTATATGCGGCCCTCCTTCACGGCCTCGACCCCGTTCCACGGTTCGCTGTGGAGGATGGAGAGCAGGGCCCTGTCGCCGCCGCAGCCGTAGACGACCTGGGGGTCGAAGGCGAGCCACTCTTGCGCCGATACGGGCACCACGGCGCCGTCCCTGCCCCAGTGCGGCGCGATGGCCCCGGCCGCCCGTATGTACTCGTTCTGGAACGAGTCGTCGCCGGGAGCCATGAGGCGCTCTCTCCCCATTATGCGCATGACGCGAAGCCTCTGTTCCGCTGGGATGAGCGCCGTCTTGCGCGCCGTCAGCTCAAGCAGCCTGCGCTGCTCGGCGACCACCGCGGCGGCCTCTTGCTCGCGGCCGAAGATGCGGCCCAGAAGCTCGATCTCTTCGAAGCCCTCGGCCACCGTGCGGGCCGACAGGTTTACGAGCGTGGTGTGTCCCCGGAGAGGGGAGAGCGCCTCCCGGTTCAGGGCCGAATGGAAGACGAGGTCCGGGGCCAGCGCCTCGATCCGTTCGATGTCCGGCGAGACGAAGCCGCCGACGACCTCTTTGCCGGCCGCCTGGGGCCACGAGGTGTCGTGGTATGTGATGCCTGCCACGGCGTCGGCGGCTCCTATGCGAAAGAGCATCTCCGTCACCGCCGGAGACAGCGACACCACGCGGCGCGGCCTCTCATCGAGTCTCGTCTCCACGCCCGCCGAATCGGTGAAGACCAGCGGGTAGTCTCGGGCAGGTGCCGCCGCCGGCGCAAGGAGCAAGAGCAGAAGGAGCGCCGCGGCGCGCTGAAGGGTCTTCGTCTTCATTGTTTTGCGCCTCCCCCGCCGCCCGCGCCCGGTCCCCAGGTACCGTCGTCGGGCACGTAGACGACCGTGCCGTCTTCGAGGCGGTAGGCCGTGCCGAGACGGCGGCCCCGGCCCCGGCTCTTCTCCTCGGTCAGCCTCAGGGCCTCGATCCTCTTACCCTTCTTCATGATTATCTCCATCGTTCCGTCGGCGGAACGCTTGGTTATGGTCACCTCGGAGTCGTCGCGCAGCAGCTCGTCGAGGTGGTAGGCCCCGAAGAGGGCCAGCAGGAGTCCGACGATGAAGACGAGCCCCAGGTCAAAGAGGTTGGCTATACCGCTCAGGGGGTCGTCGTCCGAAGGGGGGCCGACCGGCCGGCGTCCGAGGTATCTCACCGGCCGTCCTCCCCCGAAGTCGCAAGCTCGGCGGCTATCTCCATGTGCCTTACGTCCTCCTCCACCCAGCGGCGCTGCACGGTATGAAAGAAGTGGCTCAACAGACCAAGTGTCATGCCCACGACCGTGGTCGTGAAGGCCACGACGAGTTCCCCGGAAAGGCGCGTCAGGTCGCCGTCGCCGAGCGAGGCGAGGGCCGTGCCCATGGGTATGAGGGTCCCGACCAGCCCCAGCCCCGGCCCGGCGCGCGTTACGATACGCAGCACGTCGAGCTCCTTCCAGAGCCGGTGCTCCGTCTCGCGCAGCAGGCTCATGACCGCCACGTCGGCCCGCCCGCCGCGGTCCACCTCGGCGAGCCTGCGGCAGAACGTCTCTACAGCCGGCCCGAAGCTCCTGTACTCGCCGCGCGCCAGGGCCTCAACGGCGTCTGCTGGCCTGCCGGCGCGGCGGCGTTCGAGCCAGAGGGCGAAGAACGAACCGCCGTGGACGACGACCCAGACCGTAAGCGCCGCGAGCATGGCGAGCACGGGCAGCAGAAGCGACGACGCCGTAAGAAATATGAACGACTTGAGAAGGGCCGTCACTTCCATGCTCCCCTCCTTCGCCGCATAGCTGCGCCGGCGAGGAAGGCCCCGCCGAAGAGGACGGCGAGGACCTCTCCACCGCCCCGGTCCTGCCGGGGCCCCTCGATGCTCAGGCGGTAGACCCGCGCCGCGTCTTCGAAGGGAGGCGAGACGGCCAGGACGACGAGACAGGCCGCTCCAAGGGCCATGGAGCCCGCAAGGAGGCGGGGCACGGTCCTCGAGCCTCCACGGGCGGCCCTGAAGCCCGCCGCCGCGCTCGCAGCCGTAACGGCGACGGCGCAGGCAGCGGCCGCCGCCTTCCACGCCCCCATGAGCTCGCCGAGCCCCGGCGCGCACAGGACAGAAAGCCCCGCGGCCGCCGCGAAAAGGAGAACGAAGGGCTGCGGCGCTCCGTTCCCTCCGGCCTCTCCATGGCCGCCTCCGAGGAGCGCGGCCCCGCAACCGAGAAGAAGGGCCGCGGCGAGGAGCAGGAGCTGCGGTGCGCCGGCGGCCGCCCCCTCCGGGCCGGCGGAGGCCGCAAGGACGACGGCGAGCGCAGCCCCGCCGGCGACACCGCCCCGTAGACGGCGCAGCGAGGAACGTCCGCCGCGGCCCGCCGCGGAGAGCCCGGTCCCGCTCCCCGCCCCGAGCAGCAATGCGGAAAGCGCAAGAGCGCACAGCAAGGTGAGAATATCCATAGACCGAAAAACCTCCGGCTCTTTCTCGATGGAACCCTCCCGGTCGTATCCCGGTTTTATTGCCCGCCGGTACCGCCGTCACCGGCGGCACAGGAGGCACCCGGCGTCACCCGGAGGGCCGGGCCGCGCCAGGCGGGGTCTTTTTACGCCTTTGCGGCCCGGCCCTCCGGGTGACGCCTTGGAGGGGGCGCCGCGGTCCGTTTTTCAAGGAGGCTCCCTCGGGGGAACAAACCGGGACCTCCTTCAAAAAACGTAGCGGTAGCCCGCAAAGAGGGCGCGGCCCTGCTTGGGATAGCCCTTCTTCTCGTAGTAGTACCTGTCGAAGAGGTTGTCGGCCTTGAAGGTCAGCCTGTGATGGTCGCGCAGGGTTACGGCCACGACGAGATCCACCACCGTGAATGAGGGATACTGGATCTCCGGGTATCCTGGCGCGTTCCAATCCGTGTCCTTCATGGAGCCCCGGCTTCGCAGGTGGAGCTTGCCCTCCACCCACTCGTCCTCGTAGCGTATGCCGTAGTTGATGGTATAGCGGGCCACGTTGTGGATATCGCGCATCGAGCCGCCGGGCCGCTCCTCCTCTGCCCTGAGCATGTGGGTGGAGTTGACGAACAGCGAGAGCGAGCGCTCCCAGTCGAGCGCCGCCCCCATGTCGAAGGAGACGTCCGTCTCCACCCCCTCCATCTCGGCGCTCAGGCTGTTGACGTAGGTCGTGGTGTAGCCGCTCGTTACGGTCGTTATCTTGTCGTCCACAGAGGTGCGGAAGTAGGTGACGTCGGCCCATATGCCGAGGCGGCGGCTATGGTAGCCGAGACCGGCGTCGTATGTGACCGACGACTCGGGGTCGAGGCCGGCGTTGCCGGTGGTCACCATGGTCACGCCGCCCACGACCCGCTCCGAGTAGCCGGCAAGCTGCGCGGCCGTGGGAGGGACGAAGGCCCGGCCCGCCGTGGCGTGCAGGCGCAGGCCCCCGCCGAGGAGGTAGCTCAGGCCGGCCCTGGGGCTGAAGGTGGAAAAACCCTCCGAGCGCGGCGTGAAGTCCGTCTTGTACGGCGTGGGCCTCGTCTCCACGTCGAAGGAGTCGTAGCGGCCTCCGGCCGTGACCGTGAGCCTGCCGCCCCCGAGGCTCCAGACCGTCTCCACGTAGCCCGCCCGGTTTGTGCGTCCCTCGTCGGGCGAGTAGGGGGCCTTCCTCGTACCGTCGGTCTTGTAGCTCCGGCTCTCCATGTCGATCTCCTGATAGTCGAAGCCTGCTATTATGCGGTGGTCCCCGACGGCGAGCTCGTCTCTGAGCTGGAGGCCGAACCAGTCGATCTCCGAATCGTAGCTGCGGTAGGGGTCCGACGGCACGGGCGTGGACCAGCCGGTGTAGCGCTTGTAGTTCTCGGAGGTCTCGTTCGCCTTGTAGACGGTGAGGGTGACGCGGTTGTGCGGGCCGAGGCCGCCTCCCACGGTGAGGTCGAGGCCGTAGCGGTCCAGGTCCTTGTAGCCCGCCTTCGAGTCGCCGTAGAAGATGTCGCCCGGAGTTTCGATGTCACGGCCCCGGTAGAAGTCCGCGGCTGCGTCGGCCCGCCATGTGCCGCCCATGTCGATGCCGAGGCGCAGGCCGCCGTTCTCCGTCTCATAGGTCGTGTTGGCCCTTGTGCGGCCGTCTCCCGTATCGTAGTCGCCGGAGCGGTCGTAGCGGCCGGCGTGGACGTCGAGGTCGAGGGCCTTGGTCAGGGAGCCGCCGACGGAGAACTTCTGGAAATTGGTGGCAAAGGAGCCCAGGCCCGCCTCGACCATGCCACTTGCAGGCCCCGTGCTCTTTTTTGTGATGATGTTCACCACCCCGCCCATGGCCTCGGCGCCGTAGAGAGAGGAGGCCGGTCCCTTGAGGACCTCGATCCGCTCTATGTTGTCGGCAAGGAGGGCGGCCAGGTTGGTGGCCCCCGCGGGCCTGCCGTTTACGAGCACCAGCGAGTGCTTGGTGATGCCCGAGAACTCGGGCCTGAAGCCGCGGATGCCTATGCCGGCCAGGGCCCCGGGGTACTCGATGACGTCGACCGAGCTGTTCTTCTTGAGCTGTTCGGTCAGGGTGTCGCCGGTTGTGAGCTCCACGGTGGAAGAGTCGATCACCTCCACCCTGGCCGGCACGCGCGTTGCGTCGTAGCCGCTCCTTGTGGCCGTCACCACCACCTCGGCCATGACGGGTGTGGCGGCGTCGTCTCCGGCCGAGGCCGGCGACGCCGCAAGAAGCGACGCCAGAGCAAACCATACCTTCTTCATCGTTTGCGCTCCTTTCTCCCCCCTCGGGGAATCGGGATATCGTCAGCTTCGAAGCAGGTCTCCTGGCTCTCGGTCATCCTACCGGCCGCGCCTTCCCGTCCCGACTGCGGACAGTGGCTTACGATGCGGCTTTCGTCACGATTACAGTCGCGGGGCGGCGGGAGCTTCCCACTCCCTTCCCTTAAGGAAACTCTGATTAATTACCCTGAGGGAACCTTTTTACAAAAAGGTTCCCTCAGGGTAATTAATCAGAGCTTCCTTGACTCCGAAGCACCTTGCCGCGGGGCCTTCGCCGGGAAGGCCCCGGCCCATAAAAAAACCCCGAACCTCCAAAAGAGAAGAGGTCCGGGGATGCCGTTTTTCACCCACGGGGATACGGCCGCGACCGACCACCACGACGGCCGCGGGCGACGTCATATCATCGCAGGCAGGTCTTCTGGCTTCCGGATCGTCCTACTCGCCGCGCCTTCCCGTCCCGGTTACGGACAGTGGCTTACGATGCGGCTTTCGTCCCCGGTTACAGCGGCGGGTCCGCGACGGTCTTGCACCGTACTTCCCTATCAAGGCCTTTGCGGCCACCTGCGATTATTTTCCGGTGGGAGAATATACACCGGGCGCAACAGACTGTCAAGTCTTTTTCGCCGGAGACCTTCGGAGAGAGGGATAGGGGCGAGAGGAATCGAAAAATTTTGGCGTCCTGCAGCTCGGTCCGCTTTGCAGACAAAGTACCGCGACCTCCATGCCGACCGCGGGGTTGACTGCGTCACCGCCAATCCGCCCTTCAACGACAGCGACTGACGCGGCTATCTGCTCAAGGACTACAAAGACTTGGAAGTACGGGACACCGCCTGGATTCAATAGCTGTCCGTCCTGTAGGTGATGTCGTAGGTCTTCACCTTGTAGTCGACGGTACTGACGTACTGGAAGCGGCGCCCCTCGGCGAGCGCCACGGCAGCGCCGGCTACGGTCGGAGGCTTCTGGCCGCCGGTTATATCAACCAGTATGTCGCAGGCGTTTATGCCCACACCGCCGAGGTACTCGTAGGCCGCCTCGACGGCCCTTACGAGCTCGTCGGCGTCCTCGAAGTCCACGCCCTTTCGCCACCGCTCATCGAGGTCGCCGGCCGACACGAAACTGATATTCTTCTTGCCCGTGAGCAAACGGCTCATCTCCTCAAACTTCTCGTAGTGACGCCATGTGCCCTCTATATTTTTTCCTCCCACCTCCCTGTCAATGGACGGACATACGACGACACGTTCAAGCCGGGCGAGGTGATAGGAAAAGGCGAGGAAGGGCATGAACCAGCTCTTGAAAATATCCTTACTTTTTTCGAGCCTCGGCCGGTCGGCAAGGAGACCGGCCAGCCCTTTTTCTTTGATTTCTTCGACGGTAAGGTCCTTGGGGGGAGGGCTGAGGAATATGACGAGCGCCCTGACCTCCTGGGGGGAATCGTCCTGCTGGATCCGCAGCCTCACGTGGCCCGCGGCATTCCGGCTCTCACGATATAACCACCACAAATAAACAGGGAAGAGCAGCAGGCCCAACAGAACGCCCTTGGAGCAGTTACCTGTAAGGATGGCGAACAGGCTGTTGGAGAAGACCCCGAGGAGGACGAGAAAACCTATGATGAGGGATACTATCATGATGTTGCTCGTCCTGAAGAGCGAGCGTATCACCTCGATACCGAACTCCACCGTCATACGGGGCGGTCTGTTCGCCATAACGCAATCTCCTTATCCCGCCACGGCGGGATGTCGCCTCAGGCGGGCCCTACCTTCTTTATCCTGAAATCGCCGCCTACTTCGAGCACCTTGACCTTGTGTCTCTCTCCATCGCGCCAATTGATGTAGCCCCCTGAGACCCTGCAGGAGAAGCATTCTGCATCATCGGGCTTGAGCGTGAATATGTCGCCTCTCTTCCCCATCATCGTCACCATGAGCTTGTCGCCTCTCCGTGGCGGCCTCTTATTCGCAGACCTACGATCTTCTTTAGAAGACTTTTTGTCAGAAGACTCGACACGGACGGACGAGCCGCCGGAACCGCCATGGCCGCCTCTCATGTAACAGCCGTTTTTATCTATGCCTACACCTTTGTAGTTGTTATACCGGAGGTAGCCGATCTCCGCGTGTTCGTGCTTGTCAAGACGAAGAAGCCCCATCAGCTCGTCGGGTATCGTGACCGCCTCGGCTTCCTTCTTAAGCTCGTCTGCCTTTACTGATTCCCCGCCGTCCTTCTTGTAGCGCTCCCCGCCGCGGTGGACGCGGGACTCGTCCCACTTTATGGTTATGGAGCACGAGCCGAAGCCCAAGGGCCTTGCCATCCCAACCTTGTGGCCGAGCCCCTCTTCCAGCACCATGACGCGGACGAGCGTCTTTAGTTCCTCATCAGTGAGCCCATTGAGCAGGACGTCGAAGTCGAACCTGGCGCCACTCGGGGCGTACTCCTCTATGCCGCAGGCCCTCTTCGACCACCTGTCCCCTACGTCTTCAGGCTCCTCGAACCCTTCGTGGTGGTAATAGAACTTGCGGCCGGCGATGGAACCATTACACAGCCCGTTGCCGCTGTATATGGCGTAGTGGTATGGCTTGGGGGCGGAGAGTTCCGCGAGTCTTATGTAAGCTTTGTAAGCTTCCTGGAGGGAGCATCCTTGGTCGAGCACGGCGTCGGTGAAGACCACCCTGCCGCGCAGGTGCAGGGTCTCCCCCTCGATGGCTCCGAAGAGGCGACAGGCCGGGCACAGGCTTTCGGGGCCGCGGCATCGCATGTGCTCTTCCCCCAGAGGCTTGAAAGAAAATTCTCTGGTACGCTTACCGAGCTTGACTCCGCCCTCGGTCGCCGCCAGGGGGAGGCACGAGTTCGTCACGGCCTCGAAGACGCTTCGCACCATGCCGCGGATGGAGGCGCCCTGGATGATGGGCTTGTCCGCTCCGTTCCTGAGAAACCGGAAGACCTTCTGGCCGCCCGCTCCGTTCGGGGCCGGAGTGCGCTGGTCGGCGGTGAAGAGAGGGCTCTTCGCCTCCAGCGTGCATACGAGCCTTCCGGTGTAAAGCTCCCCGAGGTCGTGCCACAGTACTGGAGCCCCCCGTTTGCTCTCCCCATTTTTCAGAGAGACGAAGTTGTAGGGATTCACCGATGGCTTGAACTCTCCGCTCACTCGTCTATCCCCCTTCCTCACCACCGAATATCTCCATCTTCACGGCCAAGCAGCGCTCGAACTCGCCGCTGCCGTTGCGCCCCCTGTACCTGCGCACAGTGAGACAGGGTGCTGCCTTTGCGTGCTGACCGACCTTACCCCACGTTATGGGGTATTTCAAATAACCCGGTATGGTGTTGTCATGAAAGACCACCATCCCGACACCGCCTTCGGGGTCCCCTGCCGGGTCCACCGGCTCGCCCCACAGGATGAGCCCGGCATCGCCGGTCTTTTCAAGCTCCAGTTCTCCACCGAACTCATCGGGCATCTTGCCATCGTCTAATATGAGCACGCAATGGAGCTTACCGTCCGACTTCTTTCGCCAGCGGTACTCGCCGTTTTCGCCGAATATGCGGCCCTGGGGCCAGATATCTGGTATACTCCAGGAGACGTTGTCGGTAAGATCGAGCCTTGCCGCGACGGGCGACTCCAACCAGGCGAAGCACAGGCCGAAACAATCCGGCTTTACCGAAGACGGATGCTCATTGGCGCCGGCGATGAAGAAACCTATAACGGCCATCAGCTCTCGCCTCCACCGCCGGAGCCGTCGGAAGACTTCTTGTTCATCTCGTCCATGCGACCGTTGAAGGCCGCGGCCGCGGCCTTCCAGAAACCTTGGGGCTCTGTTGGGATGAACTTCTCGTAGAGCGAGAGAGAACCGCCGACGCCGTTACGCTTCAGGACCTCCTCACTCGTCTCATCGTCCTGGACGAATCCGTACCTCTTCCTCTCCTCCTCTTCCACGAGCGACCCCACGCCGACAAGGCGCCCCGCGCACCGCTCCTTCGGGTAGAACAACTTCACATCCCGGACCTCGCCTTTCACAGCGCCGAACCCTTTGCTCTTTCCAAAGCCGATCTGGACGAGGCCGTCCTCGAAGTCCTTGAGGACGTAAGCCATCAGACCGAGCTGCCAGAGCTCGAAGTTGACGACGGTGATCTTAGTCTCGAATTCCGCCCCCTCCAGCACGTGGAACCTCATGTTGGCGCCTCCGCCACCGCCTCCCCCGGTGTAGACGCCGCCTGTAAACCTGTCTATGCCTATCATGTCGCGGAAGGCCGACGTGCCTCTCACGTCGGCGTCGGCGAAGGTGATCCGGCTCGCATGGCCGGCGAGGCCGAAGAGCTTACAGGCGAGACACGCCTCTTTGTATACGTCAGCTTTTCCTTCGAGGCGCTTGCCGCAGGAGCGAAAGCGGCTCCCGCCGTCCTGCTCGAAGGGGTCGCAGGCCGCCTCTGCCGGCTTATCGCCATTGTAGAGCGTGCGGATTATCCTCTCGGCCTGGGCCCGGAAAGGGCCGCGGATCGACGTGGCCGGGACGTAGAAATCGAGCACCCCGAGCCCGGCCCCGTCGCCGCCGGCCTCCTTCACCTTCTTCTTCACATCCCGCAGGGGCGTGCGGCTTATAAAGACCTTGTGGGGCGCCTTGTCTCCCTTCGTCTTCTCGTACCTTCCGTCCGCTATAAGAAGCGGTCCATCGCATTTGAGCCTCCAGGTTATGACCGCCTCGCAAAGTTTCTTCTTGAGCATCGCTACACCTCAGGCCCCGATTTCGAAGATGCCGAAGGATCGAAGATTTCAAAGGACCAGCTTATCTTTTTCTCACTGAGAGGCTCCTCTCCCCTGGCGAGCATCTCGAGCATGGCCGCCGTGTCGTCAAAGCCCTTGACCTTCACATCGCTGAGCTTCACGAGTCCCAGCCCCGCAGCCCGCTTGCCGCCCACGTGGATGCCGCCCTTGAGCACGAGTAAGGCTATGTTTATGAGTAGATGATCGCTTCCCTCCTTCTCGATATTCTCCGCCGTCATCTCGAATCCGAAAGAGAGGCCGCCGCTGTCCAGCACCTCGTAGTCGAACTTCACATTCTCTCTCGCCGCCCCGGTGTCGCGGTCGATGCCCACGCCGTCCCTGATGATGGACCGGTCGCGGTGCTCACCTCTCTTCAGCGGGACGGAGTCGTGGAATACGAGCCTTGAGGCGAAGACCGTAGAGCCGAAGAGCCGACAGACGTCGCAGTGGGCGGTCAGTATATGATTCATGAGCCGCTCCTCCCGCTCCGCGCTGTCGGTCACCCCACCGTCTTCGAGCTCTTCGAGGAACGCCTTGGCCTTCTCGTTGCAGTCGTCCCCGGTGAAGAGCGTGCAGCTTTTAAGGCCCTTGACTACGCCCGCCCCGATTATCCGCTCCACCTCGGAGCGGACGGCTCCGCGCAGGCTGCTGCCGGGGATGAGCGGCCTCCTCGATGCGTCACGCATGAGCGGTGCGTCGGTCTCGTCGGAGGCGACACCGCTGGAGAGCCGCAAGGGGGTCTTGAGCTCCAGTGTGCCGGTGAATATGTAGCGGTTTGCAAGAACGCCATGGTCCTTCATGGTAGTGCCGCTCATCATTATTCCTCCTCCTTACAACAGTCCATCGGCACGGGCTCCTTGAAGCTTGCCTCGATGCGGTATCTGTTATGAAACTTCCTCCAGAAACGGCGCAGCAAATCGAGTCCTTCGGCGCCGCCGGCGCAGAGGCCGCGCCTGTAGCGCTTCTCCTTCACCACGTAATCCTTGAAGAGGTCGCCAAGGCTCTCGCGCCTTCTCCTCCCTTCAAGGAGCCACGAACCCTTCTTGCCGGTACGCTCGGCCCCTTTCCGGAGCTTGCCCAACTGGTTGTCGATGAAGCTGCAAATATTCTCCTCCGCCTCCTCAAGGTCTTTCGCGCGCCTTATGCGTTCGGCGAGGGCCGCCATCTGAGAGGACGATATCCGTGACGGCCCGAACCCCAGGGCATAGAGGTCCCCGGCCCTCTCGGCGAGGATTGAGTCCAGGTCGCGGCCCGGCAGCCCTTCGGCGACGTCTTCCCGCTCCGCCTCCACATGGAAAGGGTGCCACAGCATGGCCCTGCCGTAGCCCTCGAGCCTCCCTTCGCCGATGAAGCCGACGCCGTCGCCATCTGGTATGCAAGGGTTATCGACCCCCTTCTCGGCCTCGAAGAGGAAGACACTGCCGGCCGCAAGCGCCGTCTTCGGCGTCCTCGGGAGCCCTATGGGCTCGCCGTCGAACCCGAAGACCCTGCGGGTGGCGGCGAAGACATTTGCCGGCGCCTCCTTCCAGTCGCTCACCTTTATGCCGAGCGGCTCGAGGTCCTTTATGGTAAGAGACGTCCTGTCACGGAGGTAATCGTCGGTGAAGAGGGCGTCGCAAAGCAGCGTAACGGCGAGCACGGGCCGCCCGAACTTCTCTTTAAATGCCTCGAAGCGCTCTTTCGCGCCGGCCGGAGGCCAGGCCCAGGCCGCCTCGCCGGCCATCGAGACCCGCGCCCATCCCATACCGCGGCTCACGCCCTTGCCGATGCGGACCTCGAACCCGTCCCCCACGAGTTTCCTTATCTTAGCCACGAGGTCCTCGTCACCGTAGATGCGGCCCACGAAGCGCTGCCCCTCTTCCATGACCCGCTGCGTATAGAGCCTGCCGTGGTCGGCCGAGCCCCTGGCGCGGCTTATGGCGGTCCTCGTGACGAGCCTTCTCGTTACGCCGACCTCCCTGAACCGCATGGGGTCGTAGAAGCCATTGCAGTAGTCCAGGGGCTTGCTGCAGGGAGTGTCCTCATACTCGCACCGGAGTTCGCCGTTCGATGCGAGCAGGTCCATTACGCCGTGGCCTCCGTCGGCCCTGAACCCCCCGTAGTACTTGCAGGTGCGGGCCGAGAGGGGTATCGCCTGCGCACCGTCCTTGAAGGCGAAGCCGAAGGAGAGCTTGTCGCCCAGAAAAAGTCGCTTGAACTCCGGGGAGGAGGCGTCTCCGCCCTCATCTATGTACCGCCACGCGAGCACGCCGCGAAGCGTGTTGCCGGGGATGAAAGTCAGCGTATCGACGAGATTGGACGATGGCGGCCCTGCGGCTATGAGGGTCGGCGAGTCGAGCCTTATCTCCAAGGCCGTCCGTCCCGTCATCCTTCGTCCTCCCTTATCACTATGCCGCCCCTGAGGCGTCCCCGTCCCGCGGCCTTGCGGCCGCCCACGGCGTCGACGAGCCGCGCAACGCCCTTGAGGAAAGCGATCTCTTCTTCTTTCAGCCCGCGGCAGACGATCCTTCCCTTGAAGACCGCGGGTCCGACGACCTCGTCGAAGTATAGGTGATCTTCCATGGCCCGCCTCGTCCGGCGCGAGAGTGCCACGCCGGGCCGCACAATGGAGCCGGGCCTGAAGACAGGGCCGTGGCGGAGGCCGCCCACGGCCTCTTTGAGGGACTCCCATACCGCGCCGTCCATCACGGCGTCGCTGAAATGGAGCATCGCAGGGATGGCGGGGGCGCCGAACAGCCTGCATACGACGCAGGCCCGGTCCGCCTCCTTGCATAGCGGCTTGTCCTCACCGTGCATGGTAAAGTCGTGATACTTGCCTTGAGAGGCGCGCAAGACCCGCTCGACGAAGAACCGCAGGCGCCCCTTGACGGTGGAGCCCGGTATGCATGGCGCTCCGTCGCTCCGCCGCACCACCGTCCTGTCCAGGAGCCCGGTCACGCCGAGGCCGGTGAATACCCCCACGGGGGAGTCGAACTCGAGTGTGTAGACAAGCTTCGTATCGGTCATGGAGCCGTCCCTTGTCTTCGGGGATGGACGAAGTCATAGAGCTCAACAAGCTCCGACAGGGGAGAGGCGCATCTTCCTCCGCGACGCCGGAAAGGGAATCTGTCAACATCGAACTTCCCTGTACCGAAGAAGAAGGAAACAAAGGGGTTTTCCGTGGTATTTTCAGACGTGAGCGTCCCCCCGTCCTTGAGTCTTGCGAGGAGGGAGATGGAGTCGAACCGGGCCTGCAATACATTGTCCTGAAAGAGAGAAGAGTAAAGCGCCTCGAGCTTGCCGCGGGGGAAACTCTCCTTCTTCATCTTCCTTATGGTTTCCACGAGCCGTCGGGTCTCGTCGGGCGTATAGGGCCGCTCGGTGAGCATCACGGTCTCGCCATCGTGGCGGCGCTCGTACTCCTTGCGCCTCGTCTTGAGTGACTCGCTCACCGAACTGTGCTCCACCATGAAATCGAGCGTCCCCATGGCGCAGCCTTCCTGCGCCTCCCGCCGCTTGGCCGACTTCATCAGCTCCGAGGCCAGCTCGACGAGCATGACCGCCGGGTAGGTGCAGTGCGACACGACGACCCCCGCCGATGTGGAGAGTCCTTCTTCGCGGAAAGGCCTCTTGAGGCGTCCGTAGGCGATCCACTCCTGTTGAAGAAGCTTCGTCTTCTCGTGGAAGAGCTCCAGGAAAGTCGCGGCCGTCTCCACCGCGCAGTGAGCCGGAACGGCCAGTATGAGGTCGTCTCCGCCGGCCATGATGAACTCGGCCGGTACGTACCTGCCCTTGCCCTTTCTGCCGTCATTGATGTCGATGTCGTCGTATTCCTTGAAACTGGTCGCCCCAAGAAGAGCAGCGCTGCTCCACTTTTCGCCGTCATTGATGTCGATGTTGTCGTATTCCTTGAAACCGACGTGTTTTATGACGGCCTCAGCGGCCGCCTCCTTTGTGGCCCTGTCGACTATCTCGGAGAAGGCCCTGTAGGCCTGCTTGCACTCTTCTTCGTCGCCGAATCGCTCTCCGATCCCCTTGACGACCTCGCCCATGCGGTTGCCGTCGGCGTAAATGAGACCCATGTAGTTTCCAGGCCGCGACGCCTCGCCGATGTCGTCGAAGTCGACCGGAAGCAGCAGCAGCTCTGTCCCGCTGCCGTACCGACGGTCGAGCTCGCCGGCGAGGAAGGAGAGTATGAAGTCCGGCCTCTCATTCCTGATCTTTTCGAGATTGACGGGGAGCCAGCGGCTGCAGTTGCACTTTTCGTACCTGTAGAAGTAGTTTATCTCCGTTCTCTTGCAGTGGCACGACCGGCACAGCATGTGTTCGCCCTGGATGTCCGCCATGGGCCTTTCGGCCGGGAAGGCGCCGCAGGAGGTGCAGGGCCTCACCCATCGCCCGCCTACGGCCGGGCCTGCCCAGCCGCCCGCGAGCTTCTCCTCCCTGGAGCGGCCCACGGCCCTCGCCACCCACCCGGCGAAGTTCTCGCCTTCCCTGCGCTCCTCGACAGGAGCCGAGACCCGGGCGTTCACGGTGTACTCTCTGTAGAGGTCCTTGACACGAGCTGCGAATGCGTCGGCCTCTTCCCGTTTTTCGAAGAGCGCCCTCCCCGATCCTCCGCCGAAGTAGACTTCTTCGACGCCGCCGGACCAGGTGGTCTTTGAGAGGCACTTTCCGACGCAATGGGTGTTGAGCTTGTCGAGCAGCATGCTGGCGCCGCGCACCTCGCGCAGGAAGGGGGAGGCGAAGAGATAGTCCTTTACCTTCAGGGTCTCGACGACGACGAGAAATCTTTTTCGGCCTGGCGATGAGGGCATAGCTTGAGAGTCGAGAGAGGCTTTCGACTGCAAGAGAGAAGAGATACCGGACCGGTGCCCTGCGGCACCGCCGGCAGACCCGATATAGACTGACGGCCTGGTCGATGGCTCAGGCCGCCGGAACCGTCAGATGGCAGGCGGTCGTTGGGATGGCTTATCGATGGATGTCCGGCCGCTGACGCACCGTAATATTACACTGATCACGGCGCCGGTGTCAAGCGTATGTTTATATTTGCTTGAAGGCAATATGAAGCCTTTTTGCGTGAAGACGGAGAGGCGGTTAGCGCCGTCCCTTCACTCTCCTTCCAGCACGTAGCGTCCGAGTCCGAAGGTGGCTCCCTTGCCGGCGTGCAGCGCCTCGCCCAGGCGCAGTATGGGCGCGAACCCGGCGTCCACCCCCCTGAAGACGACCGTCCCCACGAGTCCGCCGAGGCGCATGCGGGTCTTCTGGCGCGACGAGTAGCGTTCCCAGTCGTGCCAGCGGAGGTCGGCGTGCGCCCTCTCCACGGCCGACGCCCTTTCGATGAGCCCCCTGAAGTCGAGCTCCAGTCTCACTGCGCAGTGGAACCAGGCGAGCGCCGAGAGCCTGCGAAGAAGCGTTCTCACCAGGTGGTGGAAGGCGAGGTCCGAGACGAGCGAGCCGCCGTGGACGATGCGAAGCGGCGTCAGCAGGCGAAGGCGCAGCCCGCCGCCGGGCCGGATGGGCAGCGTCGCGCCGCGGGCCGGCCTCAGGACGCCAGCCGTGGCGCCGAACCTCTCGCTTACGCCGTCGTAGACGACCTTTCCGTCCGAGCCGTCGCAGACGGCCTCGACCGTGAACCTGCCGCGTCCCCTGCCGGCGCCCGCTCGTCCGAATCCGACGAAGGCCCGCACGAACCATGGCAGGTAGTCTACGGCCCTGCCCACGAGCACGGCCCCGGCCTCGAAGGTTCGGCCGGGCTCGTAGTACGTAATGCCGTCGTCCGGCGGTTCGAGGACGAAGGGGTGGGGGACGGAACGGTATAGGCGGAGCATGGCGGCGTCCGGCGGTGGCGGCGTCTCGAAGAGGTAGGCGTAGGGGCAGGTCGCTCGGAAGGCGCAGTCCAGGCATTCCACGCCCTTGACCATACAGGCGGCGCGCTTCAGGGCGCGACCCAGGCCGCCGCGCAGGGCCGATCCCTTGAAGGGCGGCAGCCTTACGGCATCGACGGCCCGCAGCCGCAGGGTGTATCTGGAGCAGGTCACGGCATGGAGCACGGAAACGGCCTCTCAGGCCTGGACGCCGGCGGCATGGCCGGGCGGTCCTTCAAGGAAACCCGGCTCTACCGCCCATGGGAGACTCTCCCAGGAAAGTTGCTCCCGGCACCCCCCGAAATAAATCAGAGCCTCCACGAGTGCTCGGCGGTTAACGCTTGAGGAATGATTTACAGGAATATCAGGCCGGACTCAAGGCGTCTTCAGGCGGCGTTCCCCAGGCGGAGTGAACGGAGGGGCTTACGCCTTCCCTTCTACTTCAGGTCATATGTTGCAAGTCTGCGCGCTCGGGACCCAGATGGTTTATCTTCCCGGGTTGTTTCAATCCCTTCTACTTCAGGTCATATGTTGCAAGTTGGTGTGCCGACGGGCCCGGTTTTCCGGGCGATGAGTTTCAATCCCTTCTACTTCAGGTCATATGTTGCAAGGGCGCCCCTTTTTTTCCTTTTCTTTCCAGGCAGTTACACCAAGCCTTTTCATAACCCCCCTTTCTTGATATCGGTTTTCAATTAGCGGGACCGCAACAGAAGGCGGCAAAAACGGTTTTTCCCAATAACCGCAAGCAGTTACGAGCTTCAGATAACCTCCCGTACTTTCATCCCCTTTTGCGGCTTCCGCCAACTCACTATAAAATATAGTGTTTTTCGTCAACCGTCCTGTCTCCGCGCCCGATTATCACGAGCCGGCGCTCGCAGGACGCGCAGACGCCGTAGACGCGGACGCTGTCCTCGCCGCCGTCCACTACGTCGGCTATCCGGCCGAGCATCTCGTCGAGCTCACCATCGGCGAGGAGACACTCGAATACGCTGTAGTGAACGCGACGGCCGAAGTCCTTCAAAAGCTCGGAGAGCCTGGTGCGTCTCGGCGTATCGGGGATGTCGTACGACACAATATACAACATCGCTCATGGCCTTTCAAGAGAAAACGCACAGTAGGCGGGACCGCCCATGAGCGCCGCAGCGAGACGTTCGGCCTGACGGCGGAAGGAGCGGCGGAGATCGGTGCCATGGCCGCCGGCCAGGGGACGGGTCAGGTGCTCCTCCCATGCGGCGAGGTAACGCTTCATGGCATCACGACGCAGGTAGACGCCGCCGCCGCCGCGCTCGTGGAAGTCGGAGGCCTTCATGACGCGCCTGTTGACGAGCCGCAGGGTGAGCCTGTCCACCACCGGGGCGCCAGCGGCTCGCCTTCACGCGAAGGCAGGCCGGGCGGAGATTCCCGCCGGTCGTCACGCGGTCAAGCACGGCGGCCTCAAACACAGATTCAGAAAGGGTCGTGATCGAATATCTCCACCTCGCCGGTAACGGGCGAGTCGTAAACGAGCCGCCTCACACGGCCGTGGAGGGCGTGGGCGACCTTGAGGTACAGCCACACCGGCGCCCGGCCCGTAAGGACCGCCTCGCAGCCGGGGGTGACGAGCTCCTCGACCCTGGCGATGTAGCCGTCGAGCCCGCCGAGCCTCGCCGTGCCGTCGAAGAGGGTGGAGAGGTCCACCACTACACGCCCCCTGTCTCCGCCCTCCCGCTTCATTTCACCAGCGGACACCAGTAGTCGTAGAGACGAGGCGAGACGCCAGCGGGACTCTTCTGGTAAAGGATTACGGGCCTCCAGTTGTCGAAGACGGCGCCAATAAGCACCCCGGCCATGACCGGCCCCTGTAAGAAGAGATGGACCTCGCTTGCCATCATGGTTTCGAGCTCCCTTCGCATGGCGCGAAGCCGGTTTATGAACTTCTCGATGCCGTCGCGGCCCTTTATGCCGTCCATGTTGAGCTCCATCACTTTCATCTTCTTACCACTGGCCTTGAGGTACGCCTCCACGTCGCCCTTTATCGAGTGCGTCGCAGAGACGAGCGAGACGGCGAGGGCCACGGGGGTCTCGGACACCGGAGCCTTTTCGTAGAACTCGATCCGCTCCCTTAAGCCGTCGAGACTCGGCGTCTTGCGGGCGAGCTCGCGCAACTGCCTGTTCTGCCGCCACAGCCTCCAGCCGGAAAAACCGGAGAAGACCATGGCTAAAAAACTGAATATCGCCTCCACGTTCGTGAACCACGTCCATAATATATCCGACATATATGCGCCTCCCCGGTTCGCAGACGGTCGTGAAACCTGGAAAAGAGTGCGGCACACGACGAATGACCCCATGCCGACAAGGAGTGAAAGATATCACGAGAATATTACCCTTTCCCCCTCCCTGTCAACTCGATTTTTCACGGAACACCGATTTGTCTGAAAGGGTTTCATCATGACATATACGAGCGTGCCCGCCCCTTCCGGGAAGAGCCCCCTTGCCTCGCATCCGGCGCTTGAGAAGCTCGAAGATCGGGCACTCAATGGACACAAAGAAAAAGGGGCTGCGGCATCGCCGCAACCCCTTGATTTCCATGGCGCCCCCGGCACGACTCGAACGTGCGACACACGGATTAGGAATCCGTTGCTCTGTCCTCTGAGCTACGGGGGCGCTCGAAGTTGGATATTTTACCACCGCCGCCCCCCAAGTCAAGACTTTTCCGCCGGACCGCCCGGCGGCCGGCCTCTTGACAAGGCACTTTCTGATGGTAAACTCAAAAGGATGGCGCTTCGGACGATCAAGAACTTCGAGGTCAAATACCTCCAGATACTCGACGAGGACGGCCGCTTCGACGCTTCGCTCATGGACGAGCCGCCTGATGCGGTCGTCAGGGAGTTCTTCTCCAAGATAATCCTTGCCAGGACCTTCAACTCCAGGGCCCTGAGCCTCCAGCGCGAAGGGCGCATCGGCACATACGCCTCCATCTTCGGCCAGGAGGCCTCACAGATAGGCACGGCCCTAACCTTTGAAAAGGACGACTGGATATTTCCCACCTTCAGGGAGTCGGGCGTATACGTGGCGCTCGGCCATCCCATCTCCGCGCTCTTCAACTACTGGAAGGGCGACGAGCGGGGCATGTCCCCTCCCCAGGGGCTCAACATCTTCCCCATGAGCATCCCCGTGGGCACCCAGATACCGCACATAGCAGGCGCCGCCATGGCGCTCAGGATCAAGGGCGCCGACGCGGCGGCGGCCGGATACTTCGGCGACGGCGGCACCTCAAAGGGCGACTTCCACGAAGGGCTCAACTTCGCCGGCGTCTACAACCTGCCCGCCGTCTTCCTCTGCCAGAACAACCAGTTCGCCATATCCATTCCACGGACACAACAGACGGCGGCCGAGACCATGGCCCAGAAGGCGATAGCCTACGGCTTCGAGGGGGTGCAGGTGGACGGCAACGACGTCTTCGCCGTCTACAAGGCCACACGCGACGCCCTCGAAAAGGCCCGCTCCGGCAGGGGACCCACCCTCATCGAGTGCTTTACCTACAGGCTCGACGACCACACCACGGCCGACGACGCCTCGCGCTACCGCGACGAAAGCGAGGTGGCCGCCTGGCAGGGACGCGAACCGCTCATCCGGCTCCGCGCCTACATGAAGGGCCGCGGCCTGTGGAGCGAGGAGTACGAGCGGCAGGTGACCGGAGAGGCCGAGCGGACGGTCGACGCGGCCATAGAAGAAGCCGAGTCCGCGGCGCCGCCCGAGCCCGCCGACATGGTGCGCCACACCTACGGCGAGCTCACGCCGCGACAGATAAACGAGCTCGAGGAGTTGGGATGGCGACGCTGAACCTCGTCCAGGCCGTCACAAGCGCCCTGGCCGACGAGATGGAGCGCGACGCCCGCGTCGTGCTGCTGGGCGAAGACATAGGCAGGGACGGAGGCGTATTCAGGGCCACCGAGGGCCTTCTCGAAAGGTTCGGCCCCGAGCGCGTCATCGACACGCCGCTCGCCGAGCTCGGCATCATCGGCGCCTCCATCGCCATGGCGGCCTGCGGACTAAGACCGGTCGCCGAGATACAGTTCATGGCCTTCATCTACGGCGGCCTCGAACAGCTCATAAGCCACGCCGCCAGGCTGCGCTCGCGAAGCCGCGGCCGCTTCACCGTCCCCATGGTCGTGCGCACCCCCTACGGCATAGGCATAAAGGCCCCTGAACTCCACTCCGAGTCCACCGAGGCCATCCTCTGCCACGTGCCGGGACTCAAGGTCGTCGTCCCCTCCACGCCGTACAACGCCAGGGGACTTCTCACGGCCGCCATCCGCGACCCCGACCCCGTCATCTTCCTCGAACCCTCGAGGCTCTACCGCGGCGTCAAGGGCGAGGTGCCGGAAAGACCATACGAGATCGAACTCGGCAGGGCGAGCGTCTACCAGGAAGGCACAGACCTCACCGTCGTGGCCTGGGGCACCATGCTCCACAGGGCCGTCGAGGCGAGCGAAGGCTTCGACGCCGAGATAATAGACCTCATGACGCTCAAACCCTTCGACGAAGAGACAATCATCGAGTCGGTGAAGAAGACGGGCCGGCTCGTCATAGTCCACGAGGCGACCAGGAACTGCGGCCTGGGGGCCGAGATATCGGCGCTCGTCGCCGAAGAGGCCATCCTCCACCTCAAGGCGCCGATAGTGAGAGTGGCGGGCCCCGAGGCCGTCGTGCCCCTTGCGCTGCTCGAAGACCATTACATGCCGTCGAAAGAACGAATACGGCGCGCCTACGAACGGGTCATGGAGTTTTAGGGAAACTCTGATTTATTGCACTGAGGGAACCTTTTTGTAAAAGGTTCCCTCAGACTCCCTCCAAAAACTTTTAACGCGACTTGGTTTCCCCCTGTTTTGCCAAGCAAAACAGGGGGAAACCAAGTCGTATTGAAAGTCTTTGAAGGGGGTCTGGGGGAAACTTTCTACAGAAAGTTTCCCCCAGAGTAATTAACAGAGTAATTAACGACCGTCGCCGCAAAGCGGAGCAAGAAGGCGAGGTGTGAAGATGCCCCATGAATTCAAGCTGCCCGACCTCGGCGAGGGCATAACGGAAGGCGAGATAGTGAGGTGGCTCGTCAAGGAGGGGGACCGCGTCGACGCCCACCAGGGGGTGGTCGAGGTGGAGACCGACAAGGCCATCGTGGAGGTGCCGTCTCCGAAGAAAGGGGTCGTCGCAAGGCTCAACAGGAAGGAGGGCGACACCGTCGAGGTGGGAGAGGTCATATTCACCCTGACCGTCGAGGGCGAGGAGAAGAAGCTCGAGCAGCGGCCCGCCTCGCTCTCCGTCGTCGGCACCATGCCCGAGACCGAAGAGGTGCTCGCCACCCCCGGCGTGCGCCACCTGGCCAAAAAGCTCGGCGTGGACCTCAACGGCGTGGCCGGCACCGGTCCCGGAGGGCGCATAACCGAGGAGGACGTGCGCGATGCCGCCATGGCCCAGGGCGCGGCGGCCTCCCCGGGCGGCGACCGCGACAGGTACGGCCCCGTCGAGAGGATAAAGCTCAAGGGCGTGCGAAAGAGCATCACCCGAAGGCTCATCCGCTCACAGAAGGTCTCGGCCTTCGTCACGGCCATGGACGAGGCCGACGTCACCGGCCTGTGGAACCTCAAGAACCGCGAAAAGGAGGCGGCCGCGAAGCTGGGCGCACACCTCACCTTCATGCCCTTCTTCATCAAGGCCGTCCAACACGCCCTCAAGGCCCACCCCTTGCTCAACGGCTCGGTCGACGACGAGGGCGAGGAGATCGTGGTGAAAAAGTACTACAACATCGGCATCGCCGTGGACACCGACGAGGGACTCATGGTGCCGGTCGTAAAGGAAGTGGACCGCAAATCCATAGTGGAGCTCGCCGCCGAACTCGGAGAGCTGAGCCGCAAGGCCAGGGAGAGGAAGATAACGCTGGACGAACTCAAGGGCTCCACCTTCACCATCACCAACTACGGCACCTTCGGCGGCCTCTTCGCCACCCCCATCCTCAACCACCCCGACGTGGGCATACTCGGCACAGGACGCATCCGCGACAAACCCTGGATCCACGAGGGCGAGATCAAAATACGCAAAATACTGCCCATCTCGCTCACCTTCGACCACCGCGTGGTGGACGGCTCCGAAGCATCGCTGTTCATGAGCCGCATCATCAACTACCTCGAAGACCCGGGCAAACTCTTCATCGAAAGCGCTTAGGTAAGCTCTGATTTATTGCACTGAGGGAACCTTTTTGTAAAAAGGTTCCCTCAGACTCCCTCCAAAAACTTTTAATGCGAGTTGGTTTCCCCCTGTTTTGCCTGGCAAAACAGGGGGAAACCAACTCGTATTGAAAGTCTTTGAAGG
>DRME01000005.1 GCA_011375175.1 Deltaproteobacteria bacterium
ATCACACCTCACAGGAAGTTCCAGTGCGAGGTCTATGTGCTGACGAAGGAGGAGGGCGGCCGTCACACGCCGTTTTTCAACGGCTACCGTCCGCAGTTCTACTTCAGGACGACGGACGTGACGGGAGTGTCGAAGCTTCCCGAGGGTACGGAGATGGTGATGCCCGGCGACAACGTGAATCTGGAGGTCGAGCTCATCACCCCCATAGCCATGGAAGAGGGCCTGCGCTTCGCCATCCGCGAGGGCGGACGCACCGTGGGCGCGGGAGTGGTCACCAAGGTGATAGAGTAGAAGACGGCATGCCGGCGGGAAGGGGTCGGCCGCGGCCGGTCCGCCGGGCGGAGGAACGCTGAGAGATGAGGGACATAATCATACTGGCCTGCACCGAGTGCAGGCAGCGCAACTACACGACCACCAAGAACAAGAGGACCACTCCCGACAGGCTCGAGCTCAAGAAGTACTGCAAGTTCTGCCGCAGGCACACGGTCCACAGGGAGACCAAGTAGTCACGGAGGGCCGCTTGCGGGCGCGGTGTCCGGGGATGCGGGCGGCCTTCCCCACCATAGCTTCAGGCCAGTAGCTCCAACGGTAGAGCAGCGGTCTCCAAAACCGCGGGTTGGGGGTTCGAATCCCTCCTGGCCTGCCACCCGAGACAACAGCCCCGTTGCGCGGCGGACCGTCGGCGCCGCCGCGCGACGGGGCCTTGAATATATGGCGGGAGACGAACGATACCTATGAAGAAGTTGGATGAGGCCAAGCAGTTCATAAGCGAGGCGCGCCAGGAGCTGAAGAAGGTGACGTGGCTGTCGCGCCAGCAGACAATGACGTCCACCTGGGTGGTCCTCGTCGTCGTCTTCATCGTCAGCATATTTCTGGGACTCATGGACCTGGTCCTGGGCAAACTCGTAAGACTGGTACTGAGCTGAGGACCCATGCCTGAAAAGAAGTGGTATGTCGTGCATACCTATACCGGTTTTGAGAACAGGGTCAAGACCGCCATACAGGAGAAGGCGAAGAGCTCGGGCAAGGAGGAGCTCTTCGGCGAGATACTCGTCCCTTCCGAACGGGTCATCGACATGGTGAAGGGCAAGAAACGCACGGGTACCAGAAAGTTCTTTCCCGGTTACATCCTCGTGAACATGGTCCTTACCGACGAGACCTGGCACCTTGTCAAGAGTATCCCCAAGGTCACCGGCTTCGTGGGCGGCGCCACCGCGCCTCCGGCCATCCCGGAGGAAGAGGTGCGCAAGATAACCCACCAGATGGAGGAGGGCGCCGAGAGGCCCAAGCCCAAGGTCCTCTTCGAGAAGGGCGAGAACGTGCGGGTCATAGACGGCCCCTTCACCAATTTCACCGGAATAGTCGAGGACGTGAAGCCCGACAAGGGCAAGCTCAGGGTCCTGGTGAGCATATTCGGCAGGGCTACGCCCGTGGAGCTCGACTTCGTCCAGGTCGAGAAGGGCTGAGCGCCGCCCCGGCGCGATGCCGCAGGGCATCTCCTGACGCCGGGGCCGGGGGAGGGGCCGGGGCGCGCGCCTGCAGGGCGCAGGAAAACGAAGACCGCCGGCGGCGGTTTCGAGAGGTGAGGCTGAGATGGCGAAAAAGGTTATAGGACAGATCAAACTTCAGATCGAGGCGGGCAAGGCCAACCCCTCGCCGCCCGTGGGCCCCGCCCTTGGCCAGCACGGCGTCAACATAATGGAGTTCTGCAAGGCCTTCAACGCCAGGACGCAGAACCAGGCGGGCCTGGTCATACCGGTTGTGATAACGGTCTACGCCGACAGGAGCTTTTCGTTCATAACGAAGACCCCTCCCGCCGCCGTGCTCCTCAGGAAGGCGGCCGGCATCGACAAGGGCTCCAGGGAGCCCAACAAGAGCAAGGTCGGCAAGGTCACGAGGGCGCAGATAGAGGAGATAGCGAGGACCAAGATGCCCGACCTCACCGCATCGAGCCTCGAGGCGGCCGTCCGGACCGTCGAGGGGACGGCGAAAAGCATGGGAATCACCGTGGAGGGTTGAAGCAGATGGGTAAGAAGTACGACGAGGCGGCCGCCAGGGTCGACAGACAGAAGTCCTATACCGTTGACGAGGCCTTCTCGCTTGTGCCCGAGACCTCGTGCGCCGGCTTCGACGAGACCGTCGACGTGGCCGCAAGGCTCGGAGTGGACCCGAGAAAGCCCGAACAGATGGTGCGCGGCACGGTGGTGCTGCCCCACGGCACGGGACGCAAGGTGAGGGTGCTCGTCTTCGCCAAGGGCGAAAAGGAGGTGGAGGCCAGGGAGGCCGGCGCCGACTACGTGGGCGGCGAAGAGCTCGTCGAGAAGATAAAGGGCGGCTGGCTCGACTTCGACGCCGCCGTCTCCACGCCCGACATGATGGGCGCCGTCGGCAAGATAGGCCGCATCCTCGGCCCCAGGGGGCTCATGCCCAACCCCAAGCTCGGCACCGTCACCTTCGACGTGGCCAGGGCCGTGCGCGAGCTCAAGGCCGGAAAGGTCCAGTTCAAGGTAGACAAGACCGGCAACGTGCATGTGCCGCTGGGCAAGGTCTCCTTCGGCCCCTCGAAGCTCAAGGAAAACTTCGCGGCCCTCATGGACGTCATCATCAAGGCCAAGCCGTCGGCGAGCAAGGGGACGTATCTGAAGTCCCTGAGCGTGTCGACCACCATGGGGCCGTCGGTCAAGCTCGACACCTCCGACGTCCGCAACATGCTCAAGTAAACAGGCGAAAGACCGCCGGGGGCGCCCGGCGGTATGTGGGAAGCCCCGGTTCATTGCACTGAGGGAACCTTTTTGTAAAAGGGTCACAGGCCCGCGTTTCCCCCGGAGTAATTGACGGAAGCTTCCACAGGATTTTCTGAAAAACAAACCCAGGGGCGGTCGAAGACAGCAGGGGCCCCCGGGCTCGGCAGGTCGTGGCCGGCAGGCCCGGCCGCGGCCCGGAGGCTTAAAAGCACCCTGCCGAGACCAGCCGTCCGCAGGCGGGACGGCTCTGTGTCTCCTTGCATCGTGCCGGGATACGGAAAGGGGGGAGAAAGGAATTGGACAGAGCGACGAAAGAGGCGCTCGTCAAGGACTTCCACGAGAAGTTCCGGTGTGCCGAGGCGACGTTCGTGGCCGACTACAGGGGTATGAAGGTCGAGGCCATGACCGAGCTGCGGCGCAGGCTGCGCGAGAAGTCCGTGGAGTTCAGGATAGTGCGCAACACCCTTGCCAGGCGCGCCCTCAAGGGCACGAGGGTCGAGGCCGTGGAGGAGCACTTCGCCGGCCCTACGGCCGTGGCCTTCACGACGGCCGACCCTGCCGCCGCGGCCAAGGCCCTGGTCGGATTCGCCAAGGACCAGCCGGAGCTCAGGCTCAAGGCCGCCACGCTGCAGGAGAAGGTCCTCACGGTGGAGGAGATAAAGAGCCTCGCCGAGCTGCCCTCGCGCGAGGAGCTGCTCGCAAAGCTCGTGGGGGTCATGGCCGCCGTGCCGCGAAGCTTCGTGACCGTGCTCGCCGGAGTGCCGCGCTCGCTTGTTACCGTCCTCGGCGCCGTTAGGGACGGCAAGGAGCAGCAAGGATAGCCCGGCGGCTGCGTGTATCGAATCCCTTAGAAAGAATCAGGAGGATGCAGGAGATGGCTGAGGTTACCAAGGATGACGTCATTAAGTTCATAGAGAACATGACCGTGCTCGAGCTCTCCGAGCTCGTAAAGGAGCTGGAGGAGAAGTTCGGGGTGTCGGCGGCCGCCCCCGTGGCCGTCGCCGCCGCGGCCGCCCCGGCCGAAGCGGCCGCGGCCGAAGAGAAAGACGAGTTCGATGTGATCCTGAAGGAGATCGGCTCGGAGAAGATCAAGGTCATCAAGGAAGTCCGGGCCGTGACGGGCCTGGGCCTCAAGGAGGCCAAGGACCTCGTCGAGAGCGCGCCCAAGGCGCTCAAGGAAGGCGTCAGCAAGGACGAGGCCGAGGAGATAAAGAAGAAGGTCGAAGCCGTGGGGGCCAAGGTGGAGATCAAGTGACGCCCCGCCGGCGGCGCCTGCGCCGCTGCTCAGAGACCTTTCTGCCTTTTTGACTAAAGAGCCCGCCGGGGGAGCCTGTGCGGGCTGCTTTACTTGCCGTCAATCAGACAAAGGAGCGGAAAATTTATGGCTTCTCCTTCATTAAACGGACAGGTTTTGAGGAAGGATTACTCGCGCATACCCAAGGTCGTGGGAATCCCCAACCTCATCGAGGTCCAGAAGCGTTCGTTCGCCGAGTTCCTCCAGGCCTCGGTCGGGCCCGACGAGCGCAAGGACGTGGGACTGCAGGCCATCTTCAAGAGCGTCTTTCCCATAAAGGACTTCAGCGGCACTGCCTCGCTCGAGTTCGTCAACTACACGCTTCTCGAGCCCAAGTACACCATAGAGGAGTGCCATCAGAAAGGGATGACCTACGCCGCTCCCATAAAGGTCCTGGCGCGTCTTCTCGTGTGGGACAAGGACCCGGACACCGGCGCACAGACGCTGCGCGACATAAAGGAGCAGGACGTCTACTTCGGCGAGATACCCCTGATGACCGATACGGGAAGCTTCATCATCAACGGCACCGAACGCGTCATCGTAAGCCAGCTCCACCGCTCCCCCGGCGTCTTCTTCGAGTACGAGAAGGGCAAGGGCTATACCGGCAGGATCCAGTACACGGCCCGCATCATCCCCTATCACGGCTCGTGGCTCGACTTCGAGTTCGACCAGAAGGACTGGCTCTACGTCAGGATCGACAAGCGCCGCAAGATGCTGGCCACCATCCTGCTGAAGGCCCTGGGCTACTCCGTGGAGGAGATGCTCAATTACTTCTATCCGAGCGAGGAGATAATCCTCGACGGCGCCGCCATAACCAAGCGCGTCGAGCACGAGTACCTGGTGGGCCAGAAGGCGAGCGCCGACATAAAGCACCCCGAAACGGGCGAGGTCATCGTAAGGAAGGGGAGGAAGTTCACCCGCGCGGCGGTGAAGAAACTCGCCTCGGCCGGTGTCGATACCATACCGGTCGAGGTGGAGGAGCTCATCGGCTCGGTGGTGAGCAAGGACGTGGTCGACACCAACACGGGCGAGGTCGTGCTCGAGTGCAACCAGACGCTTACGCGCGAGGCCCTCGACGAGATATGGCGCCGCGGGATAAAGAGCTTCAAGCTCCTGCTCATCGACGTCATGGGGCCGTGCTTCAGGGAAACGCTCCTCAACGACCGCATCGACAACGAGGAGAGCCGCCCCGTGGCCGAGTACCGCAAGACGGTCATCGACGACCCGACCACCAACATGACCCTCAACGCGCGCATCGAGATATACAAGCGCCTCAAGCCCGGCGACCCGCCCACCGTCGAGACGGCCAACAACTACTTCCACAACCTCTTCTTCTCGTCCGAGCGCTACGACCTCTCCAGGGTGGGCAGGCTCAAGCTCAACCGCAAGCTCGGCTTCGACGACGTGCCGCTCGATCAGACGACGCTGCGCAAGGAGGACATCATAGCCGTGGTGCGCTACCTCCTCGGGCTCCGCAACGGGCAGGGCATGGTCGACGACATCGACCACCTCGGCAACAGGCGCGTGCGCTCGGTGGGCGAGCTCCTGGAGAACCAGTACAGGCTCGGACTCCTGAGGATGGAGCGCGCCGTGCGCGAGCGGATGAGTCTCGGCGAGATCGAGACGCTCATGCCCTACGACCTCATAAACCCCAAGCCCGTGGCGGCGGTGATAAAGGAGTTCTTCGGGTCGAGCCAGCTCTCGCAGTTCATGGACCAGACCAACCCGCTCTCGGAGATCACCCACAAGCGCAGGCTCTCAGCGCTCGGTCCCGGCGGCCTCACCCGCGAGAGGGCGGGCTTCGAGGTGCGCGACGTCCACGCCACCCACTACGGGCGCATCTGTCCCATCGAGACGCCCGAAGGGCCCAACATCGGCCTCATCGTCTCGCTCAGCACCTACGCCAAGGTAAACGAGTTCGGCTTCATCGAGACGCCCTACCGCGAGGTCCGCGACGGCAGGGTCCTGAACAAGATCACCTACCTCTCGGCCCTTGACGAGGAGAACCAGGTCATAGCCCAGGCCAACGCCCCCATCGACAAGGACGGGCGCTTCACCACCGAGTACGTCTCGTCCCGCTGCGGCGGCGAGTTCATCATGGCCAGGCCCGAGACCGTCACCTACATGGACGTCTCGCCCAACCAGCTCGTGAGTGTCGCCGCCTCGCTCATACCGTTTCTCGAGAACGACGACGCCAACCGCGCGCTCATGGGCTCGAACATGCAGCGCCAGGCCGTGCCCCTCATAAAGACCGAGGCCCCGCTGGTGGGCACCGGCATGGAGAGCATCGTCGCCAGGGACTCGGGCGTCGCCGTGGTGGCCAGGGAGGACGGCGTGGTGGAGAGCGTCGATTCCTCGCGGATCGTCGTGAGGAAGGAGTCGGGCGGGGTGGACATATACAACCTCACCAAGTTCCGGCGCTCCAACCAGAACACGTGCCTCAACCAGAAACCCATCGTGCGCCGCGGCGACGTCGTCCGCTCCGGCGACGTCATAGCCGACGGGCCGGCCACCGACAAGGGAGAACTCGCCCTCGGAAGAAACGTCCTCGTCGCCTTCATGCCCTGGGGCGGCTACAACTTCGAGGACTCGATCCTCATAAGCGAGCGTCTCCTCAAGGACGACGTCTTCACGTCGGTCCACATCGAGGAGTTCGAGGTCGTGGCGCGCGACATCAAGCTCGGCAAGGAGGAGATAACCCGCGACATACCCAACGTGGGCGAAGAGGCGCTCAAGGACCTCGACGACAGCGGCATCATACGCATCGGAGCCGAGGTCAAGCCCGGCGACATACTGGTCGGCAAGATCACGCCCAAGGGCGAGACCCAGCTCTCGCCCGAGGAGAAACTGCTTCGCGCCATCTTCGGAGAGAAGGCCGAGGACGTGAAGGACACGTCGCTGCGCGTGCCTCCGGGCATCGAAGGGGTGGTCATCGACGCCAAGATATTCTCGCGCAAGGGCGCCGAGAAGGACGAGCGCAGCCGCTCCATAGAGGACCGCGAGATATCGAGGCTCCAGAAGGACCGCGAAGACGAGATAAGCATCGTCGAGGAGACGGCCTACAGCCGCCTGGCCAGGCTGCTCGTAGGCAGGAAGAGCCAGGTGGCCGTCAAGGACGGCAAGGGCAAGACCGTCATCGCCAGGGGCAAGGTCATAACCGAAGAGGCGCTCGCCGGGCTTCCCAAGTCGCGGTGGGGCGAGATCGTCCCGGCCGGCGACGAGAAGGCCGAACAGGAGGTGCGCAAGGTACTCGCCGAGCTCGCCGAGAAGGTGGACGCCATAAACTACGTATTCGACGACAGACTCAACCGCCTGCGGCGCGGTGACGAACTCCCCCCCGGCGTCATAAAGATGGTGAAGGTCTACATCGCCATGAAGCGCAAGGTCTCGGTGGGAGACAAGATGGCCGGCCGCCACGGCAACAAGGGCGTCATCTCCTGCATCCTGCCCGAGGAGGACATGCCCTACCTCAAGGACGGCACGCCGGTGGACATCGTGCTCAACCCCCTCGGCGTCCCCTCGCGCATGAACGTGGGACAGATCCTCGAGACCCATCTCGGCTGGGCGGCCAAGGAGATGGGGGCCTCGCTCGGCAGGCTCATCGAAAGGGAGGCCAGCCCCAGGGCCCTGCGCGAGAAGATGAAGAAGTACTACGGCTCCAACGAGTTCAGCCGCTTCATCAACAGCCTCAGCGACGAGGAGGTCGTCGAGGTCGCGCGCAGGCTCGGCGGCGGAATCCGGATCGCAAGCCCCGTCTTCGACGGCGCCACGGAGACGGAGGTCAAGGAGGCGCTCAGGGCCGCCGGACTGCCGGAGTCGGGCAAGACGGTCCTCTACGACGGCCGGAGCGGCGAGCCCTTCGACCAGGAGGTGACGGTGGGCGTCATGTACATGCTCAAGCTCCACCACCTGGTGGACGACAAGATACACGCCCGCAGCACCGGTCCCTACTCGCTCGTGACACAGCAGCCCTTGGGCGGAAAGGCCCAGTTCGGAGGACAGAGGCTCGGCGAGATGGAGGTCTGGGCCATGGAGGCCTACGGCGCGGCCTACTGCCTCCAGGAGTTCCTGACCGTCAAGAGCGACGACGTGCCGGGACGGACCAAGATGTACGAGGCCATAGTCAACGGGGACTATACGCTCGAACCCACGCTGCCCGAGTCGTTCAGCGTCCTCATAAAGGAGATGCAGAGTCTCGCCCTGGACGTGAACCTCCTCGAGGAGGGCGAGGACTGAGGGGCGCGGCCGCAGAACGAGGCCGGCGAGGGGGCGGACGCCGGAGCGCGGCGCCGGCGTCCCTCGTATGCCGGTGGCGGCACTGCCGCGGCAAGTCGCAATATCTTCCTGTTCCTTAAACACAAGGAGGTACACATTGGAAAGCCTTATGGCCCTATTCGACAAACAAAGAAGGCCCACGGACTTTAACGCCATAAGGATAACTATAGCTTCGCCCGAGCGCATACGGGAGTGGTCCCACGGCGAGGTCAAGAAGCCGGAGACCATAAACTACAGGACCTTCAAGCCCGAGCGCGACGGGCTCTTCTGCGCCAAGATATTCGGCCCCGTCAAGGACTTCGAGTGCAACTGCGGCAAGTACAAGCGCATGAAGCACCGCGGCGTGGTGTGCGAGAAGTGCGGCGTCGAGGTCATACCATCGAAGGTCCGGCGCGAGAGGATGGGGCACATAGAGCTTGCCACGCCTGTAGCCCACATATGGTTCATGCGCAGCCTCCCCTCACGCATAGGGGCGCTCCTGGACATGACGCTCAAGGAGGTGGAGCGCATCCTCTACTACGAGAACTACGTGGTCGTCGACCCCGGCGACACGGAGCTGAAGAAGGGCGAGCTCCTCAACGAGGAGCGCTTCCAGAGGGCCGTGGAGAAGTACGGCTTCGACTCCTTCAGGGCCATGATGGGCGCCGAGGCCATCCGCGAGCTCTTCAAGACCCTCGATCTCGAGAGCCTCAACGTGACGCTGCGCGAGGAGATACGCAAGACCACCTCCGACGCCAAGAAGAAGAGGCTCGTCAAGCGTCTCAAGGTCGTCGAGGCCTTCGTCACCTCCGGCAACAAGCCCGAGTGGATGCTCCTCGAGGTCGTGCCCGTGCTGCCGCCCGACCTGAGGCCGCTCGTGCCCCTTGACGGCGGGCGCTTCGCCACGTCGGACCTCAACGATCTCTACAGGCGCGTCATAAACCGCAACAACAGGCTCAAGCGCCTCATGGAGCTCAACGCCCCGGACATCATCATAAGGAACGAGAAGCGCATGCTCCAGGAGGCCGTGGACGCCCTCTTCGACAACGGGCGGCGGGGCCGGAGCATAACGGGCCAGAACAAGCGCCCCCTCAAGTCGCTAAGCGACATGATAAAGGGCAAGGGCGGCCGCTTCCGCCAGAACCTGCTCGGCAAGCGCGTCGACTACTCGGGCCGTTCGGTCATAGTCATAGGGCCCGACCTGAGGCTCCACCAGTGCGGCCTGCCCAAGAAGATGGCCCTCGAGCTCTTCAAGCCCTTCATATACCAGAAGCTCGAGGAGAAGGGCTACGCCACCACCATCAAGAGCGCCAAGAAGCTGCTCGAAAAGGAGCGGCCCGAGGTCTGGGACGTGCTCGACGAGGTGATAAAGGAGCACCCCGTGCTCCTCAACCGGGCGCCCACGCTCCACCGCCTCGGCATCCAGGCCTTCGAGCCCGTGCTCATCGAGGGCAAGGCCATCCAGCTCCACCCGCTGGTATGCACGGCCTTCAACGCAGACTTCGACGGCGACCAGATGGCCGTCCACGTCCCCCTCTCTATCGAGGCCCAGGCCGAGGCGCGCATACTCATGATGAGCACCAACAACATCCTGTCGCCGGCCCACGGCAAGCCCATAATCGTGCCGACCCAGGACATCGTCCTGGGCATGTACTACCTTACGCGCGAGAGGCCCGGCGCCCGCGGCGAGGGCAGGCTCTTCAGCTCCTTCGACGAGGTGAAGGCCGCCTACGACGCGGGGGTGGTCGACAGCCAGGCGCGCATCCAGGTGAAGCACGAAGGCGAGCTCGTCACCACCACGGTCGGCCGCGTGCTCATCACCGACATACTGCCCGAGGCCATACCCTTCGAGGAGATAAACAAGGTGCTCGACAAGAAGCGGCTGGCCGACCTCATCGACGTCTGCTACCGCAAGGCCGGCATAAAGGAGACGGTGCTCCTGGCCGACAGGCTCAAGAACATGGGCTACAGGTTCGCCACCAAGGCCGGCATCTCCATCGCCATAGACGACATGAAGATACCTTCGCGCAAGGCCCAGCTGCTCGATGCGGCCTACGAGGAGGTCAAGGAGATACAGCAGCAGTACAACGAGGGGCTCATAACCGACGGCGAGCGCTACAACAAGGTCATCGACATCTGGGCCCAGGCCACCGAGAACATAGCCGAGGAGATGATGCGCGAGCTCGGCTCGGAGACGGTCGTCGACGCCGACGGCAAGGAGCGCAAGGTGCCGAGCTTCAACTCCATCTTCATCATGGCCGATTCCGGCGCGAGGGGCTCGGCCCAGCAGATACGCCAGCTCGCCGGCATGAGGGGACTGATGGCCAAGCCCTCGGGAGAGATCATCGAAACGCCCATCACGTCCAACTTCCGCGAGGGCCTGACGGTCCTCCAGTACTTCATCTCCACCCACGGAGCCCGCAAGGGCCTGGCCGACACGGCGCTCAAGACGGCCAACTCCGGCTACCTCACCCGCCGTCTCGTCGACGTGGCCCAGGACGCCATAATATCGGAGACCGACTGCGGCACGCTCGACGGCATATACATCTCGCCCCTCGTCGAGGGAGGCGAGGTCATCGAGACCATAGGCGAGAGGATACTGGGCCGGGTGGCCCTCGAGGACGTGGTCGATCCCTTCACGCGGGAGGTGCTCGTCCACGCCAACGAGGAGATAGACGAGGAGAAGGTGAGGAAGATCGAGGACGCCGGCATCGAGAAGGTCAAGATCCGCAGCGTTCTCACCTGCCGCAGCCAGCGCGACATATGCGCCAAGTGCTACGGCCGCGACCTCGCCCGCGGACGCCTCGTGGACCTGGGCGAGGCCGTCGGCGTCATCGCCGCCCAGTCCATAGGCGAGCCGGGCACGCAGCTCACCATGAGGACCTTCCACATAGGCGGCACGGCGAGCCGCCGCGCCGAGCAGACCACCCTCGAGGCGCGCCACGAGGGCATCGTGAGGTTCCACAACCTCAACACCGTCGTCAACTCCAAGGGCGAGCTCGTCGCCATGGGCAGAAACGGCGAGATATCGATCCAGGACGAGCAGGGCCGCGACCGCGAGCGCGACTCCGTCATCTACGGCGCCAAGCTCAGGGTCAAGGAGGGCGAGACGGTCAAGGCCGGACAGGTCATCGCCGAGTGGGACCCCTTCACCATCCCCATACTCACCGAGGTGAACGGCAAGGTCAAGTTCGGCGACATAGAGGACGGCAAGACCATGCGCGAGCAGGTCGACGAGGTGACGGGCCTCTCGATAAAGGTCATCGTGGCCTACAAGGACGGGGACCTGCGCCCGCGGATCTCCATCAAGGACGAGTCGGGCACCACCTCCAGGGTGGGGGGCTCGGTGGCCCAGGCGAGGTACCTCCTGCCCGTGGGCGCCATCATAACCGTGGCCGAGGGCGAGGAGGTCAAGGCCGGCGACATGGTCGCCAAGATACCGCGCGAGACGACGAAGACGAAGGACATCACCGGCGGCCTGCCGCGCGTGGCCGAGCTCTTCGAGGCGAGAAAGCCCAAGGAGTGCGCCGTCATAAGCGAGATCGACGGCGTGGTGAGCTTCGGCAAGGACACCAAGGGCAAGCGCAAGGTGGTCATAACGCCGGATGCCGGAGACCCGAAGGAGTATCTCATTCCAAAGGGCAAGCACATAAGCGTGCGCGAGGGCGACAGGGTCAAGGCCGGCGAGCCGCTCATGGACGGCTCGGCCAACCCCCACGACATACTCAAGGTCCTCGGCGTAAAGGAGCTGGCCAAGTACCTCGTCGACGAGGTGCAGGAGGTCTACAGGCTCCAGGGGGTCAAGATAAACGACAAGCACATCGAGGTGATAGTGCGCCAGATGCTTCGCCGGGTGAGGATAAAGGACCCGGGCGAGACCCGCTTTCTCGTGGGCGAGCAGATCGAGCGCCACGTCTTCGAGGAGGAGAACGAGAGGGTGCTCTCCGAGGGGAAGAAGCCGGCCGTGGCCGAGCCGCTTCTCCAGGGCATAACGAAGGCGTCGCTCTCGACCGACAGCTTCATCTCGGCCGCCAGCTTCCAGGAGACGACCAAGGTGCTCACCGGCGCGGCCGTGGAGGGCAAGATAGACTACCTCCGGGGCCTCAAGGAGAACGTCATCATGGGACGGCTCATCCCGGCCGGCACGGGCTTCCGCCGGTACACGAAGTACAGGTCCAGGGTGCGCGAGGACCTTCTCGAGCAGCGCAGGGCCGAGGAGGAGGCGGCGCGGGCCGCCGAGGCCGCAATGGAGGCCGCCGAGACGGCAATGGAGGCGGCCGGGGCCGAAGAGAGCGGCGAGGGCGAAACGGTCGCATAGAATCTTCGGGCGCTTCGATGAAAAGTCTTGACAAGACCCTGCGAAACTGATAGATTAATCGAATTTTAGTCAACAAGTCGATCTTCAAGGAAAAGATATGCCTACGATCAACCAGCTGGTCCGCAAGGGCAGGAAAAAGAGCAAGCGCAAGACCACCTCTCCGGCCCTGGAGAACTGCCCCCAGAAGAGGGGCGTGTGCACGAGGGTCTATACCACGACGCCGAAGAAACCGAACTCGGCCCTCAGGAAGGTGGCCAGGGTGAGGCTCACCAACGGCATCGAGGTCACCTCGTACATACCGGGCATAGGGCACAACCTCCAGGAGCACTCGGTCGTGCTCATCAGGGGCGGCAGGGTCAAGGACCTTCCGGGCGTGCGCTACCACATCGTGAGGGGGACGCTCGATACCGTGGGTGTCGCAGACCGCAAGCAGGGCCGCTCCAAGTACGGCGCCAAGAGGTCCAAGTAACCGCCCTGTGGCCCGGGGCCGCAGCCCCGGCGGTTCTTCGCAACCGAGGCAAAGGCTGCGGCGTTTTTGTCTTTCGGGACTCGGCGGGGGGCGACGGGTGCAGCCCCGTAGGCCCTGGAGCCCCGGTTGCGGCAAGGGGGCGCCCGGCGAGGGAGGCAGCGCCGCGGGGCCGGGAGTTCCGGCCGCGAGCGGGGGGCGCCCGGTGTCAAGGGGAGGTTGCGCTGTTTCGTCTCGTGGCCGGTCTTCAGCAGTTTAGTGATGATCGCCCGATGAGCGCCCAGTGTTCAGGAGAGGTTGCGCCGTTTCTGCGCCCGGCTCGGGGCCTTGAGTGAATCGCAATAGGAGGCAGTGATGGCCCGCAAGGGAAGAGCACCGAAAAGAGAGATTCTGCCTGACCCGAAGTACGGCGACAAGATCGTGGCCAGGCTTATCAACAAGCTCATGCTCGACGGCAAGAAGAGTGTGGCCGAGCGGATCGTGAACGGCTCCTTCGACATAGTCAGGGAGAAGACCAAGACCGATCCTCTCAAGGTCTTCAGGAAGGCCATGGAGAACATAAAGCCCGTCATCGAGGTGCGCAGCAGGCGCGTGGGCGGCGCGACCTACCAGGTGCCCGTGGAGGTGAGGGCCGAGCGCAGGATGTCGCTTGCGCTGCGCTGGCTCGTCAACTACTCGCGCAACAGGAGCGAGCGCACCATGACGGAGAAGCTCGCCGGCGAGCTCATGGACGCCTACAACAACCGCGGCGGCGCGGTGAGGAAGAGAGAAGAGGTCCACAAGATGGCCGAGGCCAACAAGGCCTTCGCCCATTACCGCTGGTAAGGACCCGACCCTAAGGAGCAGACCCCCTTGGCAAGAAGCGTACCTTTAGATAGACAGAGAAACATCGGTATAATGGCCCACATCGACGCGGGCAAGACCACCACTACCGAGCGCATACTCTACTATACCGGTGTGACCTACAAGATAGGCGAGGTCCACGACGGCACGGCCGTCATGGACTGGATGGACCAGGAGCGCGAGCGTGGCATCACCATCACCTCGGCCGCCACGACCTGCTTCTGGAAGGACCACCGCATAAACATCATCGACACGCCCGGCCACGTGGACTTCACCATCGAGGTGGAGCGCTCGCTGCGCGTGCTCGACGGCGCCGTCGCCGTCTTCTGCTCGGTCGGCGGTGTCGAGCCCCAGAGCGAGACCGTCTGGCGCCAGGCCGACAAGTACAGGGTCCCGAGGATCGCCTTCATAAACAAGATGGACCGCGTGGGCGCAGACTTCTTCAGGGTCGTCGACATGATGGTGGAGCGCCTCAAGGCCACCCCCCTGGTCCTCCAGCTCCCCATAGGGGCGGAGGACTCCTTCGCCGGCGTCGTCGACCTCGTGAGTGAAAAGGCCTATATCTGGGATGAGTCGACCCTCGGCGCCAAGTACAGGGTCGAAGACGTGCCCGAGGAGCTCCGGGACCGGACGGCCGAGTACCGCGAGAAGATAATCGAGGCCGCCGCCGACGTGGACGAGTCCATTATGGAGAAGTACCTCGAGGGCGGAGAGGTGACGGCCGACGAGCTCAGGGAGGCGGTCCGCAAGGCGACCATCGCGCTCAAGGTCACCCCCGTTCTCTGCGGCACGGCCTTCAAGAACAAGGGCGTTCAGACGCTGCTCGACGCGGTGATCGACTACCTTCCCTCGCCCCTCGACATCGAGGCCATAAAGGGCGTCAACCCCAAGACCGGCGAGATCGAGCCCCGCGAACCGAAGGACGACCTGCCCCTTGCGGCCCTGGCCTTCAAGATCATGACCGACCCCTTCGTCGGCCAGCTCACCTTCTTCAGGGTCTACTCCGGCACGCTCGCCGCCGGCTCCTACGTCTACAACTCCACCAAGGACCAGAAGGAGAGGATCGGCAGGCTCGTGAAGATGCACTCCAACAAGCGCGAGGAGGTCAAGGAGGTCTACGCCGGTGACATAGCCGCCGCCGTGGGCCTTAAGTCGACCACCACGGGCGATACCATCTGCGTGCCCGAGCATCCCATAATACTCGAATCCCTCGACATTCCCGAGCCGGTCATGAGCATCGCCATCGAGCCCAAGACCAAGGCGGACCAGGAAAAACTCGGCGTGAGCCTCGCCAAGCTCGCCGTCGAGGACCCCTCCTTCCAGGTGCGCACCGACGAGGAGACGGGGCAGACGCTCATCTCCGGCATGGGCGAGCTCCATCTCGAGATCATCGTCGACAGGCTCATGCGGGAGTTCAAGGTCGAGGCCAGCGTGGGAAAGCCGCAGGTGGCCTACAAGGAGACCATCCTCCGTGGCGCCAAGGCCGAGGGCAAGTACGTGCGCCAGACCGGCGGCCGCGGCCAGTACGGCCACGTGTGGCTCGAAGTGGAGCCGCTCGAGCGCGGCGCGGGCTTCGAGTTCGTCAACAAGATCGTCGGCGGCGTGGTGCCGAAGGAGTACATAGGCCCCGTCGAGGCCGGCGTGAGGGAGGCCATGGAGTCGGGCACCCTCGCCGGCTACCCGGTCGTCGATGTGAGGGTCACGCTCTTCGACGGCTCCTACCACGACGTCGACTCCTCGGAGATGGCCTTCAAGATAGCCGGCTCCATGGGCTTCAAGGCCGCCGTGCGCCAGGCCGGCCAGGTGCTGCTCGAGCCCATCATGGCCGTCGAGGTCATCGTGCCCGAAGAGTTCATGGGCGACGTCATAGGGGACCTCAACTCCAGGCGCGGCAGGGTGACGAAACTCGACACCAGGGCCGGGCTCCAGGTAATCTCGGCCGAGGTGCCCCTTGCCAGCATGTTCGGCTACTCGACGGAGCTTCGCAGCAGGACGCAGGGCCGGGCGTCGTTCACCATGCAGTACTCCCATTACGAACAGGTCCCGACCTCCATCATGGAGATGCTGGTGGCGAAGGTCCAGGGAAAGAACGTATCTAACACGTAGTCGCGGAGGAGGAAGATGAGCAAGGCGAAATTCGAGAGGTCCAAGCCGCACGTAAACGTTGGTACGATAGGTCACGTTGACCACGGCAAGACGACGCTGACTGCGGCGATAACGCGTGTTCTGAGCGCCCGCGGGGGAGCCGACTTCCA
>DRME01000006.1 GCA_011375175.1 Deltaproteobacteria bacterium
CCCAGACTCCCTCCAAAGACTTTTGACGCCCTGCGGATCATCCCGATTCTGCTTGCAAAATCGGGATGATCCGCAGGGAATTAAAAGTCTTTGAAGGGGCATCATATGCCCGTGGCGGTTGCCCCGGGGAGGCTGTACCGGGGGGGCGGGCCGCAAAGGCGTAAAAAATCCCGCCTGGCGCGGGCCGACCCCCCGGTACAGCCGAAGAACCGAATAATATAGGAAGCTCTGATTAATTACCCTGGGGTAAACTTTCTGTAGAAGGGCCACAGGCCCACGTTTCCCCCAGGGTAATCAAAATGGATCCGGAATGAAGTTCTCCTATGACCTGCGGCGGCTTGTGGCGGCCGCCTTTGTTGTGAAGCTCGGCTGGGTTGTCGTGATCGTCGGGGTGCTGGGTTTCCCGCCGGCCGAGGACTTTTACGACGACATAGCGGTCAACCTTCTCCTGGGCAACGGCTTTGTCATAGAGCCCGGCTCGGCGCCCGTGCTCTACCGGCCGCCGCTCTATCCGCTTTTTCTGGCCGGGCTTTTCAGGCTCACGGGGCCGTCTTTCTGGCCGGTCGCGGCCGCGCAGGCGGTGATGGACACGGCCACCGCGGCGCTCACCTACCTTGCGGCGCGGGAGTTTCTGCCCCGGCGCACGGCCTGGCTCGGCGCCCTGTCCTTCGCGTTCTACCCCTTCGCCTCGCTCTACACGGTGAGGATGCTGACGGAGCCGCTCTTTACGATGCTGCTCATGCTCTCGGTGCTGCTCATGGTGCGGCTGGTGAAGGAGGGGGGAGGCCCGCCCGCCGGGGCGGCGGCCCTGGGGGTCGTCTTCGGGGCCCTGCTGCTCACGAGGGCGTCGGCCCAGTATCTGCCGGTGCTCTTCGGGCTCTACCTCGTCATTACGGGCGACAGTGTCGTCAGGTCGGCGAAGAGGGCGGCCGTCATGCTCGCCTGCGTTGCCGTGGTGACGGCCCCCTGGCTTGCGCGTAACTACATGGTGACCGGAGAGCTCCTCATGGGCACGGGCGGGGGATACAACCTCTGGCTCGGGAACCACGTGCCCACCGACGGCCGCGACAACGACGAGCTCTCGGGCCGGCGCCTTGCGCTCCTTCTCGACTCCATAAGGGAGATCGGCGGCGGCGAGAGCCAGTTCACCGTGGCCAACGACCGGGCCTTCATGGCCGAGGCGCTCAGGAACATGCGGGAAGAGCCGGCCGCAACGGCGCTCTTGGCGGCCAGGAAGCTCTTTCGCTTCTGGGCCGACATCTACCACCCGGAGAACCGGTGGTTCGCGGCGGGGCTCGCCGTGGTTCAGGCGGCGCTGCTCGTGCTCGCCTTTTACGGGGTCCTTGCCGCCTGCGCCGCGGCGCCGCGGCGCAGGCGGCTTCTGATGGCCGTGCCCGTAGCAACGGTCCTGTACTTCAACGCCGTACACGCCGCCGTGGTGGCCACCTTCCGCTACTGCGTGCCCGTAATGCCCATAGTCATGGCCTTCGCCGTCCACGCCGTGACGGAGCTCCGCGGGGCGGGCGACGGGGCTGGCGGCGGGGAGGCCGCGCCGTGAGCCGGACCGTGCGCACGCCGGCCGGGGCCGCCTTGGAGCGGGTGGCGGCGGCCGGAGAGGGCAGGGCCGCGCTTTTTGTCTTCGGCGTCACGGTGGTGTCGAACGCCCTCATGGCGGCCGCATTCTTCGGCCTGGGCCTTGCCAACAGGGGGACCATGGAGTACGAGGCCCTGGCCCGGAGCCTCGCCTCCGGCGCCGGCTTCGTGCTCGAGCCCGGAGGGGCGCCCGTGCTCTGGCGCCCTCCCCTATATATACTGTTCCTGGCCGCTTTCCACGGGCTCCCGGCCGACCCCTACCCCTTCGTCGTGGCGGCCCAGGTGGCGATGAACGGCCTTACGGGCGTGGTCCTCTACCGCACGGCAAGCCGCCTCTTCGACGGCGCCACTGCCATGGCGGCGGCGCTGGCGCTGGCCGTCCACCCGATCTTCGTCTTCAACGCCCTGAGGCTCATGCCCGAGACCTTCTTCTCGCTCCTGCTCGCCGTGCTCGCCGCCCTGACGGCGCGTTTCTTCGCCGGCAGGGAGCCGGGGCCGAAAGATGCGGCGGCCGTGGGGCTTGTGACGGGACTTCTGAGCCTTACGAGGGCGTCCATACAGTTCTATATCCCCTTTCTCGCCGCGGCGGCGCTGCTTGCGGGAGAGAGAGGCCGGAGAGCGGCGGTGGTGAAGGCCGCGGCCCTGGCCGCCGTCGTCATGGCCGCCGTCGTGGCGCCCTGGACGGTGCGCAACTATCTCGTCTCCGGCGAGTTCATCGCCATAGACACCTCGGGCGGCTACACCTTCTGGATAGGCAACCGCACGGCCACCGACGGACTCGACGACGACCCCCTCACGGCGGAGCAGTTCGACGAGATAAAGCGCGACATAGCGCGGATCCTGGGCATGGAGTACACCGACGACTTCGACATATCGACCACGGCCTGGGGAAGCGCCCGCGCCTCGTCGCTCCTATACCGCGAGGGCCTGAGAAACGTCCTGGCCGAGCCGGTGGAGACGGTGCTTCTGGCGATCAGGAAACTCTACCGCTTCTGGTTCTCCTACGTGGGGTCGGGCCGGGGCTTCCAGGCCGCCATAGCCCTTCTGCAGGCGGCGGTGCTGCTTCCCGCCCTGGCGGGCCTGTACATCCACATCAGAGACGGCGGCCTGCGGCGGAGCCGCGGCGTCCTCGCCTTCCTCTCCATAGTCCTCTACTTCATGCTCCTCCACATGGCGGCCACGGCCAACGCCCGCTACAGCGTGCCCGTGCTCCCCTACGTCATGCCCTTCGCCGTCGTCGCCGCGAGGGAGGCGGCGCGGAGGGTATGGCGGTGAAGAGGCATGAAAGGCTCGTCCATCTCCCGGCGCTTGCAGCCGCCAAGGCGCTTCTCGGCGTCCACCTCCTCTCAACGGGCTTTACCGTAGTCTCGGGCGACGACCTGCTGCGCTCCCTCATCGCATGGCAGTGGGCCGGGGAGCCCTTTTTCGTCTCCACCGCCTACGGCGAGGCCTCAGTCCTCTGGATGCCCATGCACTTCTGGGTGACGGGCTCGCTCATGAGGGTGTGGCCGGACCCGTGGCTTGCGCCGGCGACGGCGAGCCTCTTCTTCTCCATCATCGTCGTCGTGCTGATCTACCTGATTGCCCGGGAGCTCACTGGCGAGGGCCGGGCGGCGCTGCTCGCGGCGCTCCTTGCCGGCTTCGTGCCCTGGGAGACGTGGCTCGGCGTATCGGGCACGGCGGCGACCCTCTACCAGTCGCTCGTCCTCGCCGGGCTTCTCGCAACGCTGCGCAGCGCCGCCGACGGGGGCCTTGCCCGCCTGCCGCTTGCGGCCCTCTTCTTCCTCCTCGCAACGGCCGTGAGGCCGGAAGGGTGGCTCTTCGCCGGCGTATTCACCCTCTACTGCGCCTGGAGGTGCGCACGGGAGCGCCCGGACCCGGCAGGGACGCTCATCATCGCCCTCTCGGCCGCCGCCGTCTGGCTCTTCGTCCTCTACTGGCTCTGGTTCAACCACGCAAACTACGGCAACGCCCTTTACTTCCTCCAGCGCGCGCGCGAAAGCTACGCCTCCGAGGCCGCAGGCATCGACTCCCTCTGGGTGCGCCTTCTCGGCCTCCCCCTCGTAATGGTAGCAATATCGCCGCTATTATGCCTGCTTACCATCGTTTACCTCATATTCTACTTCAACGATTACCGGCGGGACCGCCTCAAGGCTCTCTGGGTCTGCTTCTCCCTTGCCGGCCTTGCGCTCCTCGCGGCGGCCTCGGCCTCCGGCTCTGGCACGCGCAGCACGCCGCAGCGCTACGTGGTGATCTACCTCCTGCTCTTCGTACCGCTCGTATCGGCCATGCTCTCGCGCTGGCTCGGCGGCCGGCGGTCGCGGCCCCTGGCCGTCTTCGTGACGGCCGTACTCCTCTTCGGCTTCGCCGCGGGCACCTTCGACTACCCCCGCGAGTACGCCGACGAGGCGAGACTCGGCAGGGTCTTGAAGGAGCTGTGGCGCGGCGGCGCGCTCGGAGAGTCGGACCTCGTGGCCGACGAGAGGACGTGGCTCGCCTACGCGGCCCCCGACCGGCCGCCCGGCGGCTTCCGCGACCTCATGTACTCCCTTACGAGACGGTGGGCGCTCCAGGTCTTCTCCGGCAGGCCCGAGGGCTTCGTCTACCGGTTGAGCGAGGACATGGACCTGCGCTTCACCATGGACAGGAACAAGGTCGCAGCCCTCATGGAGAGCGGGCGCATAAGGGCGGCCCTCGTGAGGGGAGCCGCGCCGCGGGCCGGCGCAAGCGGCGCCGTACTGCCCTACACCATAGAGAGGGAGGGGTACACGATCCTCACCGACAGCGCCAGGCTGCGAAGCGCCTTCGAGGCCCACAGGGCGGAGGTGGGCCGCAAGGCCCCGAAAAAACTTGATGATTCCCTCGAGTTTTTGGGTTATAATCTCGACGATAACCTTTTTCCGAGGCACCTGACTCTCTACTTCGGCCTCGGCGGGAAAGGGCCGCCGAAGAAAGCCCTGGTCCTGCTGACGGGCTACGAGGAAGCAGGAGGCGGCCGGAGGGTCGTCACCGAGAGAACGGAGCTTGACCTCTCGTCCTGCGGTCCCGGCGAGGTCGTTGAAAGGCGCATATACTTCCCGGTCGGAGACGGACTGCCGGCCGGATCGTACCGCGTGAGCGTGGACCTCGTCGCCCATGGGAAGGCTCCGGAGAGGCTTCTCTCCACAGGTCCCCTGACGGTCATCACCTCCAAGCGGGATGTCATAAGGAGCTTTCTCGCAGGCGAACGAAGGAACATAGGGCTGCTGCTCAAGGTCGTCTCATCGCTGTAAGCGCCGCCTCAGGGCTGTTCCGCGAAGAACCGGTGACCCGTACGTGATAGACCTCCACGCCCACATCCTCCCCGACATGGACGACGGTCCCGACGACTGGGACGAGGCGCTCGCCATGTGCCGTGCCGCCATGGACGACGGCATAACGAGACTGGCGGCCACGGTCCACACAAACGACGGCGTCTACGACAACGACGCACGAAAGATAGCCGCGCGGGTCGGCGAGCTCGAGGGGCGCATGAAGGCCGCGGGCGGCTTCGACGGCATCGAGATCATGATCGGCGCCGAGGCGGGCATAAGCCCCGACCTGGCCGACAGGGTCAGAGACGGCTCCATACCGACCATAAACGGCAAGAACCACCTGCTCGTGGAGCTGCCCTTCAACTCCATGCCCCTGCGGCTGGAGGAGACCCTCTTCGCACTGCGGGCAAACGGCATACTCCCCATCCTCGCCCACCCCGAACGCAACAGGGTCGTACAGGACTCCCCCGCCGCGCTCGAGCGGATTGTCAGGGCCGGCGCGCTCGTACAGGTGACGGCCTCGAGCCTCGAGGGGACCTTCGGCAAGGGAGCGGCCCGGTGCGCCGAAAGGCTCCTCAGGGCCGGACTCGTCCACAACATCGCCACCGACGCCCACTCCACGGGGGGGCGGCCGCCGGTGCTCTCCGGAGCTTTCAGGAGGGCGAAGAGACTGATAGGCGAGCGCGGGGCCCGAATGCTCGTCGAGGAGATACCGGCCATGATAGCGGACGGGGTGGAGACAGACCCCCTCCGGCTCAAGATACCGGTGAAACGATGGTTCTTCTTCTAAGGAAGCTCTGATTTATTGCACTGAGGGAACCTTTTTGTAAAAAGGTTCCCTCAGACTCCCTCCAAAAACTTTTAACGCCCTGCGGATCACCCCGATTTTGCTTGCAAAATCGGGGTGATCCGCAGGGAATTAAAAGTCTTTGAAGGGGGGCTGGGGGAAACGTGGGCCTGTGGCCCTTCTACAGAAAGTTTCCCCCAGGGTAATTAATCAGAGTTTCCCCAAGTGCCGGGGCGGGGAGACGCGCTCCCGGAACATTCAAGGCCGCAGGCGCCGAGAGTCCCTGGAAGGGGCGATACCGTGAAGAGAGCGACTGTTGTAAAGGGGCTGAACAAGCTGAGACGCATCATAGAGAGGCCGGAGTCCCGGCGCGTAAAGCGCGTCAACCTGGCGGTCACCTACATGTGCGATTCGCGCTGCCTCACCTGCAACATCTGGAAGCGCTACCGCCGGGAGCCCGGCCTTGCAAGCCGGGAGCTCACCGTGGGGGAGTACGAAAGGCTCTTCGAGTCGTCGTGCCTTCGCTCGGTGGACGAGGTGCTCATAACGGGCGGCGAGCCCTTCCTGAGAAGAGACCTGCCCTCGCTCTACGGCCGCCTCGCCGCACGGCTCCCTGCGGCGGCGTTCGTCGTCTCCACCAACGGGCTGCGCAGGGAACGGATAATCGCACACCTCGGCGAGATGATGACCGGGGCGGGGGCTGAAAGTCCGCCGGCCGTCGTATTCTCGCTCGACGGCCTGGGCCCCGCCCACGACCGGGTGCGGGGCGTTGCGGGAGGCTTCGAGCGGACCGTGGGGACCATGAAGGAGGTGGCGCGCCGCTTCAAGGATATCCGCCTCGCCGTGAGCTTCACCATAACCCGCGACAACTACAGGGAGCTTCGCTCCGTCCACGCCCTGGCCTCGGAACTCGGCGCCGGCTTCACCATGAGGTTCTTCGCCGAGAGCCCGGGATACTACGCCAACGAGGGGACGGCCGCCGCATGGAGCGAGGCGGAGCTTGACGAGGTCGACGAGGCCGTAAGGGAGGTTACGGAGCGCATGGCGTCGCAGAGAAACGCCCTGGTACGGCTCCTCAATCCCGACATCTACTTCTTCCGCCGTCTCGTCGACTACCAGCGCAACCCGCGCCGGCTGCACCGCTGCTTCTCGGGCACGCACTCCTTCTTCCTCGACCCGGCGGGCCACGTCTACCCCTGCATCTTTCTGGACAGGCCGATGGGCAACATACGCGAAAGACCCTTCGACGAGCTGTGGCTCGACAGAGCGGCCGTACAGACGAGAAGATTCATAGAAAGCGGGCAGTGCCACTGCTGGAGCGAGTGCGAAGTGCTTCCATCGCTGCAAAGAAGGCTTTTCGGCCGCGGCGGCGCTCTCAACGACTGAAACGGCCCTGGCGGCCCCGAAACGAACAGACGTGTCGCAGCGAAGACTGAAGATAGTGATCGTAGAGCCGAGCGGACGGCGCGGGCTCATCCACTACGCCCACGGCCTCTGCTCGGCGCTCGCCGACGCCGGCCACCAGGTGCTCCTGGCCACGTCGGTGGACTTCGAGACCAGGGGGGTCGAGGGCGGCTACGAGGCCATGGAGGTCTTCGACCGACTGCGGCCGAGGGTGGTGAAGCTGTTGCGTTTCTTCACAACCCTCGCCTCCACGGCCCCCGACGTGGTCCACATCCAGGGAGCCGTCCACCCGGCCCTGTACCTGGTGCTCATGAAGGCGGCGAGGCTCGTCTGCGGCGCGAGGATCGTGTACACGGCCCATGAAGTGGCCCCGGTGGGCAAGAAAGGGGCCATCGGGGGGGAACGCACGCTCACGAGGCTCTATGCCGGGGCCGACGCCGTCATAGTCCATGCGGCCCCCCTGGCCGGGGAGCTCTCGGAGAGGTTCGGCGTGCCCGCCGAGAAGGTCTTCGTCCTGCCCATGGGAAACAACTTCTTTTTGAGCCGGATCGATGATAAAATAGATTCTTTGACGGAAGGGGCCGGAGGCGGGAAGACGGTCCTCTTCTTCGGCATCATAGAGCCCCGCAAGGGGCTCATGCACCTGGTGAGGGCCTTCGCCCACATAAGGCGCCGCGTTCCGGAGGCGAGACTGCGCATAGTGGGTCAGCCCTACGAGGACGTAACGCCCTATCTCGAGGAGATAGAGCGGCTCGGCATCGGCGACGCCGTGGAGACGAGCTTCGGCTACGTGCCCATGGAAGAGATCCCCCGCCACTTCAGGTCGGCCCACGTGGTGGTGCTCCCCTACACCTACACGGCCCAGAGCGCCGTCGTGGCCACGGCCTACGCCTTTTCAAAGCCCGTGGTGACGACGGACGTGGGCGGACTCCCGGAGATGGTCGAGCACGGAGAAAGCGGACTGCTCGTCCCGTCGGGCGACGAAGACAGGCTCGCCGACGCCGTGGCCGCCGTTCTCGAGGACGACGGGCTGCGCCAGAGGATGGGCAGGCGGGCCGGCGAGCTCGCCGCGACGAGACTGGGCTGGGACGCCATAGCAAAGGAGACCCTCAAGGTCTATGGGGCGTGAACCGGAACTTTCCATAGCCGTCCCCCTCTACAACGAGGAGGAGAACATCGAGCGCGTCATAGGAGAGCTCACCGAGCGGCTCGACAAAGAGGGCGTCGACTACGAGCTCGTGCTCGTCAACAACGGCTCCCGCGACGCCACGCCCTCGCTCATAGAGCGCATGGCCTCGGAGAACGAGAGGATAAGACCCGTACACCTCAGGGAAAACCAGGGCTACGGCGGCGGCATACTGGCCGGGCTCCGGCTGTGCCGGGGCCGCTGGGTGGGCTACATGTGGGGAGACGACCAGGTCGTGGCCGACGACGTGCTCCGCGTCTTCAGGGAGCTTCGGGACGGAAGGCTCGACCTCTGCAAGGCGCGCCGCGTGGAGCGCCACGACGGCCTCCAGAGAAGGCTCATAACCAAGACCTACAACGCCGTCTTCCCGCTCTTCTTCAAGGTCTCGACCACCGACGTCAACGGCTGTCCCAAGCTCATGCGCCGCGAAGTCTTCGAGGCGCTCCGCATAAGGAGCACCGACTGGTTCATAGACGCCGAGATAATGATAAAGGCCGAGCGCAGGGGGCTTGCCGTCGGCGAGGTGCCGGTCGTCTTCCACGAAAGAAAAAAGGGATCGTCGAGCGTCAACTACAGGACGGTGCTGGAGTTCATCGCCAACATGTTCAGGCACAGGTTCAACGGCTTCTTCGACGAGTGATCCCCGGGGGAAGCTGAAAGGAGACTGACGGCATGCAGGTAGTGATCCTATGCGGCGGCATGGGCACGCGGCTCAAGGAGGAGACCGAGTTCAGGCCCAAGCCCATGGTCGAGATAGGCGGAAAGCCCATACTGTGGCACATAATGAAGATATACTCCCATTACGGCTTCAAGGAGTTCATACTGTGCCTCGGCTACAAGGGCTCGATAATAAAGGAATACTTCCTCAACTACGAGTACATGACAAACGACTTCACCATCGAGCTCGGCTCGGAGAAGAGCATAACCGTCCACAACGCCCGCAACAACCACGACTGGAAGGTGACGCTCGCCGAGACGGGCCTCGACACCCTTACGGGCGGCAGGATAAAGCGCATCGAGAAGTACATCGAGGGCGACACCTTCTTCGCCACCTACGGTGACGGCCTGGCCGACATAGACATACGCGAGCTGCTGGCCTTCCACCGCCGCTCGGGCAAGACGGCCACGCTCACGGGCTTCCATCCCATAAGCCGCTTCGGCGTGATAGAGGTCGACAAGGACTACACGGTCGAGAGGTTCAGGGAAAAACCCAGGCTCGACGGGCTCATAAGCGGCGGCTTCTTCGTCTTCAACAGGAAGATATTCGACTACATCGACGGCGACGACTCGATACTGGAGCGCCAGCCCATGCACAGGCTCGCCGAGGAGCGCCAGCTCGCCATGTACCACCACCAGGGCTTCTGGCACTCCATGGACACATACAGGGACTTTCTCGACCTCAACAGGATGTGGGAGGAGGGAAAGACGCCGTGGAAGGTATGGAACGATGATTAGGGACGGCTTCTGGAAGGACAGGAACGTCTTCGTCACCGGCTGTACGGGGCTGCTCGGCTCGTGGCTCACCATGGCGCTCGTCGAGGCCGGCGCCAACGTGACGGGCCTTGTGCGCGACCACGTGCCGCGCTCGAATCTCAAGTGGAGCGGCTTCGACGAGGCCATAAACATCGTGCGCGGCCCGGTGGAGGATTACGAACTGGTGCTGCGGGCCATGAACGAGTACGAGGTGGAGACGTGCTTCCACCTGGCGGCCCAGACCATCGTGGGCATAGCCAACAGGTCGCCGCTCTCCACCTTCGAGACCAACATCAAGGGCACGTGGTGTCTTCTCGAGGCGGCGCGTCATACGCCCACGCTGCGGCGCATCGTCGTGGCCTCCAGCGACAAGGCCTACGGCGAACAGAGCGAGCTCCCCTACAGGGAGGACGCGCCGCTTCTGGGGCTCCATCCCTACGACGCCTCCAAGAGCTGCACCGACATACTGGCCCGCACCTACTTCCACACCTACGGCCTGCCCGTGGCCGTGAGCCGCTGCGGCAACATCTACGGCGGCGGCGACATCAACTTCAACCGCCTCATCCCCGGCACCATGCGCTCGCTCTACTACGGCGAAAGGCCCGTAATAAGGAGCGACGGCACGCCGCTGCGCGACTACATCTTCGTCAAGGACGCCGTCTCGGCCTACCTGACCCTCGCAAGGGCCCTCGACCGCGGGGAGATCCGCGGCCAGGCCTTCAACTTCGCGCCCGAGCGGCCCGTGAGCGTGGCCGAGCTGGTGGCCCTCATGACGAAGGTCTCCGGCAAGACCCACATCGAGCCCGATGTGCGCGGCAAGGGACGCCCCGACGGAGAGATATACCACCAGTACCTCTCGTGCGAGAAGGCCGGGAAGATGCTCGGCTGGAGGCCGGCCCACACCCTCGAGGAGGGGCTGGCCGAGACCTACAGGTGGTACAGGGCCTTCTTCGATGAAGCGGAGCGCAAGAGGCATGAAGACCCTTGAAGGAAAGAAGGTCCTCGTAACGGGCGCCACGGGCTTTATCGGCTCCCACCTGGTTCGCGCGGCCCTCGAGGCGGGCGCCGAGACGGCGGCCCTTGCAAGGCCCGGCTCGTCGCTTTCAAGACTGTCCGGCGTGCTCGACAGGGTCGAGCTCGTCCGCGCCGACCTCCTCGACCGCCGCACCCTCACCGAGACGGTGCGCTCGCTCAGGCCCCAAGTGATCTTCCACCTCGCGGCCGTCACCGACGTAAGCCGGGGGCTTGCAAGCCTCGACAGATCGCTTGCCGACCTCCGGGCGGCCATGAACGTGGTGTGCGCCGTGGAGGCCGCGGGGACGGAGAGACTCGTCCATACCGGCACGTGCGAGGAGTACGGCGACAACGAAGCGCCCTTCACCGAGGACCAGCCGCCGAACCCCGTCTCGCCCTACTCGGCGTCCAAGGCGGCGGCCACCCTCTATCTTCGCATGTTCCACAAGACCACGGGGCTGCCGGTCGTCATACTGAGGCCCTTTCTCACATACGGGCCGGGCCAGAGCCCCCGCCGGCTCCTCTCGCAGGCCATGCTCTCGGCCCTCACGGGCCGCGCTCTCGACATGACGGCCGGCGAGCAGACAAGGGAGTTCAACTACGTAAGCGACGTGGTCGACGGCATCATGAGGGCCGCCGCGGCCGAAGGGGTCGAGGGCGAGATAATAAACATAGGATGCGGCGAGGAGCGCAGGGTGCGCGACGTGGTGGAGGAGGTCTACCGCGCCGCCGGAGCGCCGCTCAACGTGCGCTTCGGCGCCCTCCCCTACAGAGAGGGCGAGGCCATGCGCTTTTACTGCGACAACTCGAAGGCGCGAAGGCTTCTGGGCTGGCGGCCGGGGGTCGGCCTTGCCGAGGGCATAAGGCTCACCCTGCGCTGGCTCGAGGAAGAAGGGCTCGAGGCGGAAAGGGAGGAACAAGGGCGATGAGCGCCGCCATGGACGGCGTCGAGATTATAAGGCTTCGGCGCCGCGAGGACAGCCGGGGCTGGCTTCTCAAGATACTCATGCGCCACCAGTTGGGCGGCTCCGAACGCTTCGGCGAGATATACGTCACCACGGCCCGGCCTGGCGAGAGCAAGGGGGGCCACTTTCACGAGCTCACAACCGAGTGGTTCGCCCTCGTAAGGGGCAGCGGGGTTCTGACGCTGGAGGACAAGACGACCGGAGAGCGCCGCACGGTGGAGCTCTCCGAGGAGGAGCCGGTGACGGTGAGGGTGCCGCCGATGGTGGCCCACACGGTGAAGAACACGGGCCGGGGGATGCTCTATCTGCTGGCCTACTCGGACAGGCCCTACGATCCCGAGGCGACGGACACCTACGCCGTCGAGCTGTAGCGAAACGATGTGTGCTCCGAAGGTCTCGGTCGTCATACCGGTCTATAACGGCGCCGCCGTCATAGGGCGCTGCATAGAGGCGCTGAAAGACCAGGACTACCCGCGGCGGGACTACGAGATAATAGCCGTCGACGACGGCTCGACCGATGCGACACCGCGCATACTCGACGAGCTGGGCGTGCGGTGGGCGCGCCAGCCCAACGCCGGGCCGGCGTCGGCGCGAAACCGCGGGGCCCGCATGGCCTCGGGCGATATAATACTCTTCATCGACTCCGACTGCGTGGCGCTTCGCAACTGGATAAGCGAAATGGTCCGCCCCTTCTCGGACCCCCAGGTGGCGGCCGTCAAGGGCTCCTACAGGACGGAACAGAAGGGACTGACGGCGCGGTTCGTCCAGGCCGAGTTCGAGGAGCGCTACAGGCTCCAGGAGCGCTTCCGCTATATCGACTTCGTCGACTCCTACTCGGCCGCCTTCAGGCGAAGCGTCTTCCTCGACTCCGGCGGCTTCGACGAGGGCTTCCCCGTGGCCGACCACGAGGACGTGGACCTATCCTACAGGCTCGCGGCCCTGGGCCACAAGATGGTCTTCAACCGCGCCGCCGTCGTGACCCACACCCATCCCGACAGCCCCTGCCGCTACTTCAGGACCAAGATGCGGCGCGGCTGGTGGAGGATGGTGGTCTACAAGAGGTACCCGGAAAAGATGGCCAGGGACACCTACACGCCCCAGACGCTCAAGGCGCAGATCCTCCTCGTCTACGCCATGGCGGGCTCGCTTGCGGCCGCCGCCTTCGACGCGGCCCTCCTTCCCCTCGCTGCGGCGGCGCCCGTTGCGTTCCTCGCAACGACCGTCCCCTTCTGCCTGAAGACGGCCGCCTTCGACCGCGGCGCGGCCCTTGCGGCCCCGGCCTTCCTGCTGCTTCGGGCCTCGGCCTTCGCCATCGGCGTGATCGGCGGGGTGATCGCGGGAAGGGTGCGCCCCGCCGGCGGTGAGGACTGAGCCGTGTTCAAGACCAAGAGATACCTGTCGCCGCTCGTGCTCGTCTTCTGCGACGCCATGGCCGTCACGGCGGCCGTGTACGCAAGCTTCGTACTGCGCATAACGCTCAACCCCTTCTTCACACTCCAGTTCGACATGGAGAAGGTGAGGGATTTCTTCATGGATCCCCTCATCATCATCGTCATATGGATATTCATCTCCACGCAGGTAGGCTCCTACAACATCAACACCATCGGCTCCTTCAAGAACTGGGTGAACACCCTCAAGGCCAACGTCTTCACCATGGTCCTTCTCATCACCCTCTCCTTCATCCTCAAGCGCGAGGAGCTCTCGCGCTCGCTCATCGTATTCTTCTTCCTCTTCAACATCCCCTCGGTCGGCCTCTTCCGTTTCCTGGGGCTCAAGGTCCTCTCGTGGTTCAAGGAAAAGGGGCTGTGGGGCGACAGGATCGCCATACTTGGCACGAACCGCCAGAGCCGGGAGATAGCCAGGCTCTTCGAGGAACGGGGGCACCTGGGCTCGATATTCCTCGGCTTCGTGGAGATGGACGGCACCGGCGGCGGGCGGCCGGAAGAGAGGGAAGGTCCCGGCGGCGCGCCGGTGCTGGGCCGCATAGACGAGATCGAGGGGGTCCTGGCGCGCCACGGCATAAACATGGTCATCTATGTGGACAAGCGGCTCGACGAGAAGGAGCTGGTAAGGCTCGTGGACCTCTGCGACCGCCGGGACGTGAGCTTCGAGGTCCTCCCCGACCTCTACAACCTGACCGAGAGCACCATAAACTTCAACGAGATAGCGGGCGTGCCGCTCATCCAGCTCAGGGGGTTCTGCCTGCCGGCCGACGCCCTGCTTGCAAAGCGCGTCATCGAGTACCTTATCACCGTCGTGCTGACCGTGGCAGCACTGCCCGTCTTCGCCATCGTCGCGGTCCTCATAAAGCTCGAGAGCGAAGGGCCGGTCCTCTTCAAGCAGCAGCGCTACGGCCGCAAGGGACGGGTCTTCACCATGTACAAGTTCCGCTCCATGTACGCCGACGCCGAAAGACTCCGCCCCGAGCTTGCGGAGCGCAACGAGAAGAGCGGATACATCTTCAAGATGAAGGACGACCCCAGGGTGACACGGGTGGGCAGGTTCATAAGGCGCTACAGCATAGACGAGATGCCCCAGTTCTTCAACATCCTGAAGGGCGAGATGTCGCTCGTGGGACCGAGGCCGCTTCCCGTAAAGGACCTGGCCGACATAGAGTCGAGCGAGTACGGCGAGTGGTTCAAGTACCGCTCCCAGTTGTGGCCTGGCCTTACGGGCCTGTGGCAGGTGAGCGGCAGAAGCGAAACGGACTTCGAGGACATCGTGAAGTACGACCTCTACTACATACAGAACTGGTCGCTGCTTCTGGACCTGCGCATCATGCTCCAGACCGTCTTCGTCGTGCTCAAGGGCTACGGGGCGTACTGAGGTGGAGCGTTGAAAAACCCGAGAGATATACTCGTCAACGCGGCGATTCTGTGCGCCTCGCTCCTTGTCTTCTTCATCGCCGCCGAGACCGTGACCCGTCTTGTCATAAGCCGCAGCGCGCCGAACCGGGAGGTCTCGATGAAGCGCATCTTCGTCCCCCTGGACGGGCCGCGGGTCTACGGCCTGCGCCCCGGCGCCTCGTTTCTGGGCTACCGCATAAACTCCCTCGGTCTCCGGGACGACGAAGTGAGCGTAGAGAAGCCGGCAGGCACGGTGAGGATAATAAGCCTCGGCGACTCCATCGCCTTCGGCCAGGGCGTAAAGGACAAGGACGACGTGGTGAGCGAGGTCATCGAGGCCCTCGCCCCGCGGCGTCTCGGCCGGCCCGTGGAAGTTGTGAACGCTGGCGTGCCGGGCTACAACACGGCCCAGGAGCTCGCCTATCTCGAGGAACGCCTCCTGAAGCTCGACCCCGACCTGGTGATCCTCCACGTCTGCTTGAACGACGCCGACCCCGTGGAGCTCGAGCACGAGACCCAGACGCTCTTCACCCCGCCTTCGGACCTCGAGGGCTACAACCTCAACATAAGGACCCTCGTAAACATGTCCTACTTCCTGAGGCTCGTAAAGGCCAAGCTCCTCGCTCTGAGCCCCTCGCTTCGCAACAGGGCCGTCAACATGCGTGTCGGCGAGGCCGCGTGGTCGGCGATGAAGGAGCGGATGGCCCGGATGAAACAACTTCTCGACGGTCGGGGCGTGGGACTTCTCGTCCTCATCTACCCGTGGCAGGTCCAGCTCGAGGTGGACAGGGCGGCCGTGGAGCCCCAGAAGGACCTTGGCCGCTTCCTCGAGGAGGCGGGGATCGAGTACATCGACCTCTACGACCGCTTCAAGGCGGCGGCCGCAGAGGGCGCCCCCCTCTTCTTCGAGGACGGCGTCCACCCGACGGAGAAGGGCCACGCCATAGCGGCCCGCGCAGCCCTCGAGGCCGTCGTCTCCGGGCTCGGCCCCTGAGCCGTCCCGTCGCTGAAAGGAGTAAGCGCCGGAGTGAGTCTTGCACCAAGGGCGGGAAGAAACATATCGCTTAAGTTTCTCGGCGAGGCCCTCTCCAGGGCCCTCGCCGTGGTCTTCGTCTTCTACGCCGCTCGAAAGCTCGGCGCCGAGGACTTCGGCCGCTACTCCTTCGCCGTCTCCTTCGCCTTTCTCTTCGTAATCCTCACGGACCTCGGGCTCAACACCCTGCTCATAAGGGACGTATCGCGCGAGCGGGCCCTGGCCGAACGCTACATGGGCAACGTGCTCGCCATGAAACTCATCCTTTCGCTGGCCGCCTTCCTACTCATCGCCGCGGCCATAAACCTGACGGCCTATCCGCCGCTCATGGTGCGCGTTGTCTGCCTCACGGGGCTCGCCCTCGTATTCAGCGCCCTCACCGACTACATGGCGGCGATCTTCAACGCCTTCGAGCGCATGGAGCTCGAGGCCCTCGTAAAGACGGCGAACCGGCTCTTCATGGTGGTGCTCGGCGGCGGCGTCCTCTTCATGGGCCGCGGCCTGGAGCTCTTCGCGGCGGCCGTGGCGGCGGCCCACGGCGCGGCCCTCATACTCGCCGCAAGGCTCGCCTCGAGGCGCTTCGGAGCGCTCCGGCCCCGCATGGAGCGGCGCTTCTGGCGCGAACTTCTTCGAAGCGCCCTGCCCCTTGCGCTGAGCTCGGTCTTCATGGTCGTCTACTACCGCATCGACGTGGTCATGCTCTCGCTCATGGGGGGCGGCGACGGGGAACTGGGCCTCTACTCGGCGGCCTACAAGCTGGTGGACACGGCCTCGCTCGTGCCGTTTCTCGTCGTCGGCGGGCTCTTCCCCATATTCTCAAGCCTCTTCCGCACCTCGCCAGAGCGGCTGGCGTCGATCTTCGAGACGACCGTCAAGTACCTGCTCGTGGCGGCGCTGCCCATCGCCGTGGGCACGACCATCCTGGCCCCACGCTTCATGGAGCTCATATACGGGGCCGAGTACGCCGGCGGCGCCGACCTGCTGAGGATCCTCATCTGGAACATACCGCTCGTCTTCGTAAACTACCCGATGCTCAACCTCCTCGTGGCCGTAGAGCGCCAGCGCAACAACGTCATAAGCACGGGGCTGTGCGTGGTCGTCAACATCTCGCTCAACGCCCTTCTCATACCGGCCCACGGCGCCGCCGGGGCCGCGGCGGCGACGGTCGCCACCGACGCCGCGCTGCTCGCCATGAACTGCCTCTTCGTGAGAAAATACTTTGGAAAAATCCCGCTCGCCGCGTTATCATACAGACCCGTTGCGGCGGCGGCGCTCATGGGAGTGGCCGTCGTGCGCCTTGACGGGGCGGTCGCCCTCCCCGTCACGGTGGCGGCGGCGGCGGCGCTCTACACGGCGCTCGCCGCGGTCTTCGGCGTGGTGTCGGCCGGCGAGATAAGGGGTCTCAAGAGCGCCCTCGGCAGAGGGCCGCGGGGTGGTGGGGGTCCCGCCCCCGGCGGCGGGGACTCCGGTCCCCTCTGAAGGGGCGGCGACGGGCCGCCGGCCCGGAAGAGGCAGACCGCGGGGAGCGGTCCCGAAAGGAACGAGGCTGCCAAGAGGTGAGAAGACATATCATCGCCCTCACGGGCTTCATTCTGATAACGGCCGTCATGACCTACCCGCTCGTCACCCGGCCGGCGGACGCCATAGCGGGCGACTACGGCGACCCGCTCCTCAACACCTGGATCATCTCGTGGGACGTGAAGAAGATGCTCGAGCTCGACCCGGCGGGCCTCTACGACACCAACATCTTCCATCCCCACAAGAGAACGCTCGCCTACTCGGAGAACATGCTCGGCAACGCCGTCTTCGCCCTGCCCGTGATCGTCGCCACCGGAAACCCCGTGCTCGCCTACAACATCCTGCTCTTCGCCGGCTTCGCCCTCTCGGGCTTTGCCATGTATCTTCTGGCCCTCTACCTCACGGGAAGCCGCGCCGGGGCCTTCGTGGCGGGACTGGTCTACGCGTTTCTGCCCTGGCGCTTCGGCCAGTTCGGTCACCTACAGACCCAGATGGCCATGTGGCTTCCCCTGGCGCTTCTCCGCCTCCACCGCTTCTACGACGACGGAGCGGTGCGCCACATCCTGCTCTTCACCCTCTTTTTCGTGCTCCAGTTCTTCGCCTGCGGCTACCACGCCCTCGCCCTCGCCCTCTACGCCGGGCTTCTCATGGCCATGCACATACCCGATCTCCTGAGAGACCGCTCTCTCGCCTGGAAGCTCGCCGTCTTTTTCGCCGCCGCCGGGGCGGTGATAATCCCCTTCTACTACCCCTACATCGCGGTCAGGGAGGAGATGGGCTTTTCGAGGACCATGACGGAGATAAAAGTCTTTTCGCCCGACCTGACGGGGTACCTGGCGGCGCCGGCGGTCAACCGGCTCTGGGGCGAGGCGACAAGGGCCTTCCACAAGGCCGAGGGAGAGCTCTTTCTGGGCCTTACGGCCATGACGGCCGCCCTCTACGCCCTCGCCTCAACGAGCCCGGCGGCCACGGGGCTCAGGCGGGCCGTGGGCAGGGCGCTCGGTGGGCGAAGGCTCGGTCCGGGCGCCGCGGCCCTGGCCGCGGCGGCGGTCCTCTCGCTCGGCGTCTCTTTCCTCATCGTAAAGAGCGGCCCCATAGAGCTTGATCTGGCGCTTCTCAAGGTGCGCGCCGGGTCGCCCTGGAAGGCGCTTCTCACGGCCATGCTCCTTCTCTGGGCCGCCGTATTTCTCGCCCTGCCGCAGCGTCCCCACGGGGAGACCGCACCGGCGGGCGTAAAACGCGCCTTCTACGCCGTCATGCTCTTCTCGGCCGTCGTCTTCTCGCTGGGGCCGGAGATAACGCTGATGGGCCGCAGGCTCGTGACGGGCCCCTACATGCTGCTCTACGAGTTCTTTCCCGGCTTCGACGGCCTGCGCGTTCCGGCGCGGCTCGTCATCATGGCGGGCCTTGCGCTCGCCGTCTTCACCGCCGCCGCCGTGGCGGCCATAGCGGCGAGGCTCGGCGGGCCGGCGCGCAAGGCCGTGCCCGCCGTCATCGGCGCGCTCGTGCTCGTCGAGTCGGCGTCGGCGCCGGTGCTCATGTCGGGCATAGCCGTGGGCTCGGAGATCCCGGCGGTCTACCGCTGGCTCGCGGACCGTGACGGCGATTTCGCCGTCATGGAGCTTCCCCTTCCGGCGACCCAGGACGAGCTCTTCAAGGAGGTCAAACCCATCTACCATTCCATATACCACTGGAAGAGGCTCGTCAACGGCTACAGCGGCTACTTTCCGCCGGCCTACGAGTTCCTCTACAAGAAGTGGATGACCGGCTTTCCCGATCCGCTGAGCGTGGGGCTCTTGAGCGAGGAGCTCGAAGTGAGGTACCTCATAGTCCACTCGGGCTCCTATGAGCAGAAGCAGTGGGAGAGGATACGCCGCGGGATAGAGGAGGGCTACGCCGACACGCTGCGCCTTGTAAGACGCTTCGGCGCCGACTACGTCTACGAGGTGGCCTGCAGGGGAAGACGGCTGGACAGGTCCGGCGAAATATCGCGGGAGGGGTGGAGGGCGAGGGCCGGCCGGGGCGACTACGACCCCTCGCTCGCCTTCGACGGCGACCTCTTAACCGACTGGAAGACGGGCTATCCACAGGCGCCGGGCGACTTCTTCAGCCTCGATCTCGGGCGCACGCACAAGGTCAGGGCCGTGGAGCTTCTCACCATGACCAACAAGCGCGACTACCCGCGGGGCTACCGCCTGGAGACATCGGAGGACGGCGTGAACTGGCGTACCGCGGCCCGCCGGGACCTGCTCGTCCCGCCCTACCGGGCCATGGCCGCCCCGGCCACCACGCCGGCGGCCACCGTCATAAGCTTCGAGCCCGCCGAGGCGCGCTACGTGAAGATAGTGCTCACGGGCTCGCACGAGTACATCCAGTGGTCCATAAGCGAGCTGAAGGTCTACGAGTAGGGACCGGCCACGAAACCCCACGAGGAGAAGAGAGATCGCCATGAAGCTGTCGGTAGTGATTCCGGTCTTCAACGAGAGGGCCACCATAAGAGAGATAGTGGATCGGGTCAAGGCCGTCGACATCGACAAGGAGATAATTCTTGTCGACGACTTCTCCGCCGACGGCACGCGCGAGATACTGCGCGAGATGGCGGAAGGGGGCGAGAAGGTCTTTTTCCACGACAGGAACATGGGCAAGGGCGCTGCGCTGCGCACGGGCTTCCGGCACGCAACGGGCGACTACACCATAGTGCAGGACGCCGACCTCGAGTACGACCCCGAGGACTACCACAGGCTCCTCGCCCCCGTGCTCAAGGGCAAGGCCGTCGTCGTCTACGGCTCGCGCTTCACCGGCGAGCACCGCAACATGTTCTACCACCACTGGATCGGCAACAAGTTCCTCACCTTCGTGACCAACGTCCTCTACAACACCACGCTAAGCGACATGGAGACCTGCTACAAGCTCTTCAGGACCGACATAATAAAGTCCATAGACTTCAAGTCCAACCGCTTCAACTTCGAGCCCGAGATAACGGCCAAGATACTCAAGCGGGGCATCCGCATCTACGAGGTGCCCATCTCCTATGCCGGCAGGGAGTTCGAGGAGGGGAAGAAGATAACCTGGGTCGACGGCTTCTCGGCCCTGTGGACGCTCATAAAGTACCGCTTCGTCGACTGACGACGCAAAGAGGGCGGAGCCTGCACAGGCTCCGCCCTCCTTTGCGCCGTCCGCCCTCGCCGCGGGATTCAGACGGCCGTGTCGCCCTGGGACTCGTAGGTCTTGAGTATGGCGTCTATGTTGTACTTCACCGCCGGTATGGAGAACTGGTTCGTGCCCCGCAGTATCTTGAGCAGCTTGCCCACGTAGACCATCTCGTCGGGAGTGAGGGGCGAGAGGTCGGTTATTCGCGGCCGGGACTCGTGGTTCTTGTCGTCGTAGCGGGTCGTCTCCACCATGGCGATGGTGCAGTGCTTGGTCTCGCCCTCGAGGAGCTTGTTGCCCGAGCGGTGCATCTCGCCCTCGCCCGTGAGGAGCCAGTCGACGCTGAGTCCGTAGATGGCGGCGAACTTGAGCACCAGGTCGGTCGGTATCTCGCCCCTCTTCTTGTAGTTGGAGAAGGCCTGTGGGGTCACGCCCAGCGTCCTTGCGGCCTCGGAGTCGCGCTTGATGTTTCCGGCAAGCCGCATCCTGTCAATCACCTCTGAATATTTTACACTCATTTTACATGCCTTCCATATTTTCTTGTTGTTTCCCTCTTCTTTAAATGCTAAACTGACGCATCAGAAGATGTTCGCCCAGTACACCGCGCGCCGGAGCCCGCGGCCGCTGCCGTAAGAGTCCCGTTTACACCCAGGCCGTCTTTACAGCTCATGAGGACGGGATGGCACGAATATCAGAGCGGCGTTTCAATCCGGCGGGGGACGCAACAGAACACATCTTATTTAATTTACCATATCGCGCATGATTGTCAAGTTATTTTACGTACAGGTGTAAACATGCCCACCCTCGGTAACAGGATAAGGCACATCCGTGACGAGATACTGCGGTTGAACCAGGCCTCTTTCGCCAACATGCTCGGCTTCTCCAGGGCCGCCACCATCAGCGACTACGAAAAGAACAAACGCAACCCCGACATCGTCACTTTGAGAAAGATCGCCAAGCTCGGCTCGGTGACCCTCGACTGGCTCCTCACGGGCAAGCCGCCCAAGTCCATCCTCGAGATAGTCCACGACGAACACATGGAAGAGTACGTCAAGGGCACGTCGTGCGACGATTACTGCAAGGTGCCGGTCTTCGACATGAACATGCTCCCCGGTCCCGACTCCATACCGGGCCGCCTCCCCATCGAGATGACGCTCGTGCCGAAAAAAGACGTGACAGACCGGATGATCTGGCTGCGCTTCAGCGGTGAGAGCATGGAGCCCACCATAGCCGACGGCGCCGTACTCGGCGTGGACAGAGGAGAAAAGAGGCTCCTCAACGGCAAGGTCTACCTCGTCTGGCTCAGCTACGAGGGGGTGACGGTAAAGAGGGTCTTCATCGACCCGAAACGCATAATACTCGCCTCCGACAACCAGTCTTTCCCCAAGACCACGATGCCCGTAAAGAAGTTCGACGAAAGGCTGATCATCGGCCGTGTGGTCTGGGTCCACCAGAGGCTGCGGTAGAGCGCCGCCGCGGACCGCCTGCAAAACCGGACTTCCGGCTCCTCAACCGGACGCCCCAAGACGACGACCTGCCGGCAGATCATACTCCCTGCGGGAACGTCGGTCAGCGTGCGGACTCTTACCTAAATGGAGGGAAAAGAGGGTTCGTGGTCATGATCTCATGCCCATGCCGCCACAGCCCCGTCCGACATCGAGCATGGCCGCGGTGAAGCCGGAGCTTGTGGAGGCGGCGAGCGGATTCGAACCGCTGAATGGCAGTTTTGCAGACTGCTCCCTTAGCCACTTGGGTACGCCGCCTCGGCCGATGGGGATTTACTATATTACTACCCCTGCCCGCCTCTGTCAAGGCGATTCCGGCGCGGACGCACGGTCCGCCTGGGCCGCCTCCTCCAGCCCCCGTATCTCCACCGACGTGTGGCCGAACTGCTGGAAACGGTTGGTCTTGACCTTTATGTCGCAGGGGTTGCACCGGCCGAAGACGTGGCAGGGCCGGAAGACGTCCTCGATCCCGAAGTCGGGGTCCGTCACCGAGCCGACGGGCTCGCGCCCTTCGTAGAGGTCGCTGTGGCAGCGGTACACCCCGCCGTCGGGGCCGATGATGAGCTCCGTGGTCCTGCACATAACACTCCTTACGGGACCGCCGCCGCAGGCCCCCTCGTACCTGTAGGTCCCGTAGAGCCGCCCGTTGTGCTCGCCGAGAAACTCCTTGCAGCGGAAGTCGATGCCCCTCTCCCTGCAGAGCCGCTGCGCCTCGAGGATGGCGTCGGCCTGAGAGGGGTGCATGACGCCCCAGACGCCGATGCTGAAACCGGCGTCCTGGAGCCTCAGGACCTTCTCCACAAGCGGGGCAAGCTCCATGGTCGCGGGGTGGTAGCTTACGCGGATCGAGGCGTAGGGCGCATCGCGCCGAAGCCTTGCGGGATCGACCTTGCCGATGAGAAGCCCGGGCTCGAAGCGCAGGTTCGTCAGTATGTCTATGTGGAGCTCGGGCTTTATGTTGTTCAGTATGTAGACGAAGTCGCGGTGCAGGCTCGGCTCGCCGCCCTGGAGCGTGACGGGCAGGTCGGGCCTGGACTCGATGCGGTTTATGGCCTCGGTCCACTCCCGCCCCGAGAGCCTGCGCCGCCGCGCCTCGAGCCCGCCGAAGGAGTTTATGCAGTAGGGACAGTCGAGGTTGCAGGCAAGGGTCAGGAAGGCGGCTATGTAGTTGTAGTCTTCCGGTATGACGATGGGTCGTGCTTTCATGGTCCTCTTCCGGTCTCAGCCCCGCTTCACTCCCCGAGGAGCTCGTTCACGGCGTTGAAGACCCGCGTGGGGCTTATGTCGTACATGCAGGTGCGCTCCATGGTGCATACGTCGCTGAGGCACGGCAGGCACCGGGGCCTGGGCTTGGGCAGGAGCTTGGCCCCCTGCTCGATGTAGACCTCCTTTGCCAGCGTGGGACCGAAGAGGGCGACGATCTTCCTGCCGAGGGCATGTGCTATGTGGAGCCCCAGGCTGTCGTTGGTCACCAGAAGGCGCACCGAGTTTATCCACTCTATGTACTCCTCTATGGAGCCGAGTCCCTGCTGCCAGGAGACCTTGTAGCGGTCTCCCATGAGCCTCTCGAGCTCCTTCCACTTCTCGGCGGGCCAAGCCTTTATGGGCCACTTCTCTCCCACGTGGTGGTTGAAGCCCACGTCGTACTTTATGCGCGAGCGGGGCCTGTAGCCGAGGATGGGCGTTTCGCCGCGCCACTTGGAGCCCACCATCTCGAATAGTATGGCCTCCCAGTACTTGCGGTTGGCGATCTTGTCGCGCTGGTTGGAGCATATGTCGAGCACCTTCTGCGTGCCGTCGTAGGCCTCGGCCGTGCCGTTCACCGGGTCGAAACGGAAGCCGTAGCGCCGCCAGGCTGTGAGAGAGTCGGCGAAGGCGCATATGCCCGCCACCTTCTCGAGGTTTATTATGGTGTCGAAGCGTTCGGCCCGGAGCTGGAGCACCGTTGTGAGCTCGTAGGGAAGGATGCGGTCGATGTAGGGGTTGCCGCGCAGCAGCGGCACGGCCTTCTCGTCGACGAGCCACGTAACGCTTGCGTCCTTGTAGAGGTTGAGAAGCACCGTGCTGCGCAGCACGTCGCCGAGGCTCGTCTTGTGGCTTATCTCGCCCATGAGCGTCTCCGAGTAGCCGAGCTTCACTATGAGCACCTTCTCCCTGTCGGTCTTCCTCATCCGTCCTTTCATGGTCCTCCCGTTCTTCTCAGCAAGTCCTCCTCTTCGTGCTTGAAGCGCTCGAGCCTGAAGCTCTCGTACAGGGAGCGAAGCGCCTGGAGCGGCGAAAAGCGCATGGGGTATATGCGCGTCTTCACGAGATAGGCCTTCACCACGTAGTAGATGTAGAAGTAGAGTCTCGTGAGCGGCAGCCCTATGAGGCGGTTGACCGTCACGTTGCGGAGCCGGGGAAAGAGCAGGCACACCGTGGCCAGGAGCGAAAGGTTCTTCTGCATGAGCTTTTCACGCTCGTCGAAACAGTCAAGGGGCGATTCGCTCTGGTAGCTCATGTGGAGCCTGTCGAAGTCGCCGTCGAAGCAGCCGGTCTCTATGGCGTAGTCGGCGAGCTCCGTCCTCGGGTACGGGAAGAAGACGGGGAACTCGCCGAAGGTCACCTTGCAGGCGAGGTTGAGGTCGAGGCTCTCGATGTCGTCTTCGATGGAGCTTCCCGGCACGGCCAGTATGGTGTTGGAGAATGTGGGCACGTCGTGGCGGGCGCAGAGCTCGAAGGCCCTTACGAGCGTCTCCCTCGACATGCGCCGCTTGAGTATGTCGTTTCGTATGCGGTCGTCGCCGCTCTCTATGGACATGCTTATGGAGGCAAGGCCCGCCTCCTTGAGTTTCTTCAGGATGGGTTCGGTCAGGAGGTTCGCCCTCATGAGGCAGTGGAAGGGCAGGCCCACGTCCCTGCGGTAGCGCTCGACGAACTCGTCGAGCCACTCGTCGTCGCTGAAGACGAAGATATCGTCGTAGAACTTTATGAACTGCGTGTCGTAGCGGGCCTTTAGCTCCCTGAGCTCCTCGACGACGCGCCCCACGCTCATGCGCACCAGCAGCGGCCCCTTGCCCCTGTAAAGGGCGTTGTAGGTGTGGTTGAAGCAGTAGGTGCAGCGGTAGGGACAGCCGCGCCCCACCATGAAGCTTCGCATGGGGAAGCGCCCGAGCCGCGTGGTCCTGTAGAAGAGGTCGCGGTCGAGAAAGGGCAGGTCGTCGAGGGCCGTTCTCCGGGGTCGCATCCCCGGCGCGCCGCCGCTGCGGTAGTTCTCCTTTGTTACGATGTTTGCTATGGAGTCGACGCAGCCGCCCGACTCCATGGCCTCGAGCAGCTCGGGCCATGCGTCGTCGCCCTCGCCCATGCAGAGCAGATCGACCTCGTCGCGCTCGATGATCTCCGGGAAGAACGTGGCGTGAGGACCGCCGATGACGGTCCGTATGGAGGGGCTTACGCGCTTTACCGCCGCCGCTGCGGCCAGGTAGTACTTGTGCTCGCCCGTCTTGGCGCTGAAGGCGACGACGTCGGGGCCGCAGGAGCGCACCTTCTCCTCGAAGCCGCCGTCGCCGAGCACGGCCACCTCGGTGGTGTGCCCCCCGCGCCTTGCAAGCGCCGACAAGAGCATGATCCCCATGGGATCGATATACTCCACGTCCTTTATGACGAAAAGAATCTTCACGACGGTCTTCTCGGGGAACGAAGCCCCTCGGCTCTGGGGGAAACTTTCTGTAGAAGGGCCATAGGCCCACGTTTCCCCCAGACCCCTTCAAAGACTTTCGATGCGAGTTGGTTTCACCTGTTTTGCTGCGCAAAACAGGTGAAACCAACTCGCGTCAAAAGTTTTTGGAGGGAGTCTGAGGGAACCGTGGGTCTGTGACCCTTTTACAAAAAGGTTCCCTCAGTGCAATAAATCAGAGCTTCCCAAGTCTTTGCACAGGGTGTCCCGCCCGCGCCCGCTGCCTGGGGGCGCGGTACCGGGGAGGTTCGGGCCGCAAAGGCGTAAAGATCCCGCCTGGCGCGGCCCGAACCTCCCCGGGACCGCACCGAAGACCCGAATAACATATTCCCCCTGCTTCAAGCCGTTACTCGTCGCAGGGGTTTATTGTACTTATGCCGGTTCTTGATCCTCACGTCGTAGAAGAGTTCCGCTATGGTTCGCGCCACGCTTATGACGTTTGCCGGCGCGAAGGCCTTGGTGGCTCCGGTGTCGCGTTGTTTTATATGCACGCCCACCTCTGTGAAGCTTGCGCCCGCCTTGAGCTCGCGCACGAGGATGGAGGCCATGTAGGCGAAGCCCATGGTCGACATGGGGACGTGTTTCACTATGGAGGTCTTGTGGACGCAGGTGCCGTTGTAGTAGCGCAGGTCCATGCCGAAGAGGGTGTTGAGGATAATGACGAATAGCCGCGAGACGATGCGTCGCGGCAGCGGTCTTACCGAGGGGTTGGCCGTGTAGGGCACGACGATGTCGGCCTTGCCGACGGCGTCGAAGATCCTCTCCATGGCGGCCGCGGGGATCTCGTTGTCGCCCGGTATGAGGACCACGTATTCCATGGAGGCGAGCCTCACGCCCTCTGTGTAGCAGTAGCCGAGCCCGCGGTTGCCGTCGTTGTGGACGGCCCTGACGCGGCTGTCCTCTTCGGCGAGGCGGTCGATTATCCGCGGCGTGGAGTCGGTGCTGCCGTCGTCGAAGACGATTATCTCGTAGTCGGAGAAACGTCCATCGAGGGCGCGGCGCACGTCGGCCACGGCGGCCTCGATGTTGCCTTCCTCGTCGAGGGCCGGCACCACGACCGTTATGGTCGGCTTCTTTTCTCCCGCCTCATTCACGGACAATCCTTCTCGCCGCACCGGCTATGTCGTCGGCCCCGGGATAGAAGGCCTCTTCGAGCACGTGGCTTGCGGGCGTGGGCACGTCGGCCGTGTTTATGCGCACCGGCGGGGCCTTGAGGGCGTGAAAGGCCTTTTCGGCCGCCAGGGCCGCCACCTCCGAGCCCATGCCGCACAGGCGCCAGCCCGGCTCGGCCGTCACGAGCCGTCCGGTCTTCCTCACGGAATCTATTATTATCTCCTCGTCCAGGGGCCGCAGGGTCCTGGGGTCAACGACCTCGGCCTCTATGCCCTCGGCCTCGAGCGTCTTTGCGGCCCGCAGGGCCTCGTAGACCATGTAGGAGAAGGCCACGATGGTCACGTCCGAGCCCCGGCGCCTGACGATCCCCTTGCCGATCTCCACCTCGAAGGGCTCGGCGGGCACATGGCCGATATGCTCGAAGAGCCATCGGTGCTCGATGAACACGACGGGGTTGCCGTCGTAGACCGCCGCCCTGAGGAGCCCGCTCCCGTCGTAGGGGGTCGCGGGCATGACGACCTTTAGTCCCGGCACGTGGGCGAAGAGCGGGTGGAGAGACTGGGAGTGCTGGGCCGCGGAGCCCCAGCCGCGGCCGATTATGCCGCGCACCACGAGCGGCACGTTCACGGCGCCGCCGAACATGTAGCGCCACTTGGCGGCGTGGTTTATCAACTGGTCCATGGCGAGCGGCAGGAAATCCATGCGCATGTGGACCAGTATGGGCCTCATGCCGGCGACGGCCGCTCCGACGGCCACGCCCGTAATGCCGTTCTCTGCAAGGGGCGTATCCATGACCCGCTCGCCGCCGAACCTCCCGGCAAGGCCCCTAATCGTGCCGAAGACGCCGCCCGGGTCGTCAACGCCCTCGCCGAGCACGAAGACGCTCTCGTCGGAGGCGAGCAGAGAGGCGGTGGTCTCGTTTATGGCCTCGCGGTAGGTCACGGCGCGAAGCTTCCCGTCGCCCGACGGCCCGAACTCCCGCTCGAACTCTTCCCTGTTGCTGAACACCTTGGTCCAGGGCATGATCTATCCGCCGCAGTAGAGGTCTTCGGTTAGCTCCGAGGGGTCGGGGTCGGGGCTCGCCTTGGCGAAGCTCACGGCCTCGTCTATCTCCCGCTTCGCGGCCGCCTCGATGTCGCGCATGGTGTGGCGCAGCGTGGGGTCCCCGGAGGCGATGCGTATTCTGAGGGCCTTTACGGGGCAGCGTTTCATCCACTCCCGGAGCTCGTCCTCGGGCCTGCACCCCTTCTCGAAGTCCGTCTCCGGCCCCACGTGCCCCTTCCACCTGTACGTCCTGGCCTCGATGAGCGTCGGTCCGTGGCCCCTTCTCGCCGTGTTGACAGCCGCCATGGCGGTCATGTAGACCTCGACGGCGTCGTTTCCGTCTACGCAGTGGCCGGGCACGTGCATGGCCGTGGCGGCCGAGGCGATGCGGCACGTGGGATGTCGCGCCTCGATGCGCGAGTTGGTGGCGTAGAGGTTGTTCTCGCAGACGAATACGACGGGCAGTCTTTTGAGCGCCGCGAAGTTGAGGGACTCGTAAAAGACCCCTTCGTCGACGGCGCCGTCGCCGAAGAAGGCGACGCTTACGCGGCGCTCTCCGCGCATCTTCGAGGCGAGCGCGGCGCCCACGGCCATGGGTATGCCGCCGGCCACTATGGCCGACGTGCCGAGGATGCCGTGCTCCACGTCGACGAGATGCATGGAGCCGCCCTTGCCCTTGCTGCACCCCGTGCGCTTGAGGTAGAGCTCGGCCATCACGGCCTTCATCGACGCCCCCTTGGCCAGCGTGTGGCCGTGGCTTCTGTGGTTTGAGAAGAGGTAGTCGTCCTTCCCGAGGTTTTCGCAGACCCCGGCGGCCACGGCCTCCTGGCCGATATAGAGGTGGACGGGGGTGCGCATCTGCTGTTCCGGGTAGAGCTCGCAGACCCGTTCCTCGAAGAGCCGGATCCGCACCATCGTCCGGTAGAGGCTGAGCAGCGTCTCGGTCGGGGGAGTGCTCATGGGGCTATATGAAGTTCACGTGGGCCGGCGGATGGCGCAGCTCCCAGAGGTAGCGGTTCACCTCGTCCATGCGGCAGTTTATGCGGCAGTGGTCGGTGTCGAGGTCCTCGGCCACGAGCCGGAGGACCTCCTTGCGCCGTTCCCCCTTCCATGCCTCCTCGAAGGTGGTGTCGTATATGTTGCCGTAGAGGAATCTCTCGTCGCCCAGGTAGGCGCTGCACCCCCAGAGCCCTCCGCGCGAGTCCACGTAGGACCAGAAGGGCAGGGCCTGGCACTTCTCGTAGTAGCGCCTGCCCCTTTCGAGCTTGCGCATCGAGCCTGCGCGGAAGACGACGTTGAAGCGCTCGTCGCGGAAGGCGGCGAGCTCGTCCTGCAGGTGCATGAAGTCGCTGTAGCGCAGGTCCCTGTACCTCTCGGTGCGGCTCATGCGGTGCTGGGAGTAGGCCTTCACGACCAGGTAGTCGGCGCCCGCCTCCTTCGCAGCCGCTGCGAGCGCGGCGGCCTCGGAGGCGTTTTCCGGGAGCAGTATCATCTGCATCCCTATCGTAACCCCCAGGCCCAGTTCCCGGCGGATGCGCACGGCCCCCGCCGTATTCTCCATGACCCGGTGAAAATCCCCGGCCCCCGTGCCGTGCACGGCGGCGTAGGTGCCGGGCGTACCGGCGTTTATGCTTATCTTTATCCACGTGAGGTGGGGCAGCACGGCCCTGGCCGTCTTCTCGGTGAGGCAGACGCCGTTGCTCGTCACGGCCGCGTCGATGCCGCTTCGTTTCGTATGGGCCACGATGTCGGCGATCTCCCTGTGAAGAAGGGGCTCTCCCTCTCCGGCGTACATGATGCTCTTTACGCCGAGCCGGCCCATCTCGGCGAGCCGCTCTTTGAGGACCGCGGCGTCGAGGGCGTCGGGCCTGTACTCCATGTAGTCGAGGGCGCAGAACGTGCAGCGGTGGTTGCAGGCCCCGATGGGCGAGACCTCGATGTAGATTGGATAGACGTCCCTGCCCCTGAGCCAGTCGTCGACCCTCGGCACGTGGTAGATGAGTTTGTGGCTGTCTATCCTCAGTTCGTCCATCTAACAATGGGGCCGCGGCCCCCCTTGATTGCACTGAGGGAACCTTTTTGTAAAAAGGTTCCCTCAGACTCCCTCCAAAAACTTTTAACGCGACTTGGTTTCCCCCTGTTTTGCTTGGCAAAACAGGGGGAAACCAAGTCGTATTAAAAGTCTTTGAAGGG
>DRME01000007.1 GCA_011375175.1 Deltaproteobacteria bacterium
TCCCTCAGACTCCCTCCAAAAACTTTTAACGCGAGTTGGTTTCCCCCTGTTTTGCCAGGCAAAACAGGGGGAAACCAACTCGTATTGAAAGTCTTTGAAGGGGGTCTGGGGGAAACTTTCTACAGAAAGTTTCCCCCAGGGTAATTCAGGGGGGTTAGCTCAGTCGGGAGAGCGGCTGGTTCGCAATCAGCAGGTCGTGGGTTCGAATCCCATACCCTCCACCAGCGAGATCGAGGGGGTTACGGTTTCCGTAACCCCTTTTTTTGTTTTGGGGGGGCGGTTTTTGTTGTCCTGTCGGGCCTGCGGCCGTGATGATTTTTCGCCGCGGTTTGCGTCGGCGGTTTCCTGGCGGGCTTGACTGGTGTTGTCTTTTCCATTATGATGGGAGGAGCCTGAATCCTTCTGGGAGCGTCTTTTGCGGGATTTCGCCAACAAGAGCTTTCCTAAGAGGCGGTCGGGAGGCGCGCCGGGCTCCGTATTCGTCCTTCTTGCGGCGGCCGTCGTCTTGTCGGCCCTTTTGCTTCTCTTCGAGGGTCCGCCGGTGGGGGCCTTGAAGGACCGCGGCGAGGGGGGGCGTTCGCGCCCCGGCGACGGGGCGGCGCGGCTCTCCGCCGTTCCCGCCGGAACCGGAGAACCGGCGGCGGACGGGGCTGCCGGGCGGGGCGGCCGGACCGCCGGTGATCCGCCGGGGGCCGCCGCTTCTCAGGACCTCGCGGCAGCCGGGTTCGTCGCCGTGCCCCAGGGACCCCACGGCGGCCCAGGCGTGCCGGACCTGAAGGTAGCCACCTTCATTATAAAGAGGAACGACAGCATATACTCCATCCTCTCGGGCCTTGGTGTTGAGGCCGCCGAGATCGCGAAGATTACGCGCAGCGCCCGCCGCATCTACGACCTGCGCAGGATAAAGGCGGGCGATGAGTTGCGCGTGGTCAAGCGCGGCGAGCGGGTCGAGAGGCTCGAGTACCGTTACGACGAGCTCGAGGGCCTCTATGTGGAGCGCGCCGGCCAGGGACGCTTCGAGGCCGGCTCCTACGAGGTCCCCCACGAGATAGGCCACAAGGTCGTGAGCGGTGTGGTGGAGACCTCGCTCTACGAGGCGGGTGTGGAGGCCGGCGCCGCCCCCAAGGCCGTAGTGGCCATGACCGACATCTTCGCCTGGGACGTGGACTTCGCTACCGACATGCGCAGGGGCGACACCTTCAGGATCCTCTACGAGACGGTGGCCGTGGAGGGAGAGATAATACGCATGGGCAGGGTCCTGGCCGCTGAGCTCGTGAACGCCGGCCGCCGTTACACGGCCGTCTACTACGAGGACGGGAAGGGCCGGGGCGGATACTACGACACCGAGGGCAGGAGCCTGAGCCGCACGCTTCTGAAGTCGCCGCTTCGCTACAGCCGTATATCGAGCTACTTCTCGAGGAAGAGGTTCCATCCCATACTCAAGAAGTACAGGCCCCACCACGGCATAGACTACGCCGCGCCGGCGGGCACGCCCGTGGAGGCCGCCGGCGACGGCAAGGTCGTCTTCGCCGGATGGCGCAAGGGCTACGGCTACTTCGTCAAGATACGGCACAACGGCATCTACACGACGGGTTACGGTCACTTCTCCCGCATCGCCAGGGGTGTAAAGCGAGGGGCGAGGGTGCGCCAGGGGCAGGTCATAGGCTATGTGGGGAGCACCGGCATCTCCACGGGCCCCCACCTCCACTACGAGGTCGTCTACCGGGGCAGGCTCGTAAATCCCCTCTCCATCAGGTCCACGCCCAAGAGGTCTGTGAGCAAGGACGAGCGGGCGAGGTTCGAGGCCAGGCGCGACGAGCTGCTCGCAAGGCTCCACGGCGCGCCGACGGTCGTGGCGTCGGTTAAGGGAGGCGGCGGGGAGGGCGTCAATTGACGAAGGCGCGCCCCTTGCGGAGGCGTCCGTCTCCGGGGGTCCGCCGCTTGAGCGGCCCGGTCCTCTCCCTTGCCGCCCTCTTTCTTGTGCTCGGCGCCCAGGTCTGCGCCGAGACCGGAGGGGAGCCGCGGCGGACGTCCGTGCCCGTCGAGCTCTATTTCGACGTCTCGTCGTGGCTCAGCACCGGCGAGGGGAGCTGGGACATAGCCGACATCGACGGCTCGCCCGACGTGCTATCGGAGCTCGAGTTCAAGGGCCTCTCAAGCCTCGTCGCCGACGTGGAGGCCGGGGTGCGCCTGGGCCGCCACGGCCTTGTCGCCGGCGCCGGCCTCGGCTCCATCACCGGCGGCTCCTACGAGGACAGGGACTACCTCGGCGACGGACGGACCTCGCTCTTCTCCTACTCGAGCGGCGAGGCGGCCAACGGCGACGACGACGCCGTCTCCTACTGGTTCGTCGAGTACAGGTTCCGGGTCTTCGGCCCGGGCCTCTACCACGGTAAGGGCGCGGGCGGGGACGCTTCGGCGCGCAAGGGGCCGGGGCTTGTCGAGCGGCTGGGCAGGCTCGACGTGGTCGTCGCCTACAGGCGCTGGCGCGAGAGGCTCGTCATCACAAAGGGTGTCCAGCACAGGTGGTACGACCGCTACGACCTCGGCGCCATAGAGGGGCTCGACTCGCGCTACGCCTTCGAGTGGACTGCCGCGGGGGCGGGTCTTGACGCCGTCGTCCCCCTTTCGACGACCGTCGAGCTCCTGCTAAGGGGGCTCTTCTATCCCGACGTGAGCTTCGAGGGCGAGGGGACCTGGAACCTGCGCACCGATTTCCGGCAGGACCCCAGCTTCAGGCACGAGGCCGGCGGAGGCGACGGCTGGGAGCTTCGCGGCGCCCTCACGTGGCGTCCCAGGGCGCCCGTTGTCCTTACGGCCGGTTACCGTTACTGGAGCCGCCGGGCCGGCGACGGCGTCGACACCCTGTATCTCGTCGACGGCTCAACGATCAGGACGCGGCTCAACAACGTCGCGTCGAGCCGCGAGGGACCCTTCTTCTCCGTGGCCTTCCGGCTGTGAGCGGCCCTGGCTCACTTCGTGACCGGACCTCGCCACCACCTCATGCCTCCGCGCAGGTTGTAGACATGGCGGAAGCCGTTCTCCACGAGTATGCCGGCGAGCTCGTCGCCCATGGGGCCGCCGTGGCAGACGAAGACGTTGCGCTCGTCCCGGTCGAGTTCCTTGAGTATCCTCTTGCGGGCCGTCTCGTAGGGTATGTTGACGGCCCCCGGTATGTGACCCTGGGCATAGAGTTCGGGCTCGCGCACGTCGATTATGACGAGCTTTTCGCCGTCCTTCATCATCGCCTCGAGCTGCGCGCCGCTTATGCTCTCGTAACCGGCCGCAAAGACGGCGCCGGCCGCAAGGGCGACGGCGGCGATCACCGAGGAGAGTGCCTTGAAGCCCCTCTTCATGTCGCTGCCTCCTTTTTCAGGGAAGTTCTCGGGGGGACCGCGGGGCCGGGGGCCCGTTGCTGGAGGTCTTCCCCGGGAGCTTGCCTTGCATTGTCGTCCCGGCGGACCGCAAGCGGCCTGCCGGGATTCTTGTGATATCTTACAACAGGGTGGCGCGGCGGTCAAGGCGGTGTGAGCGCCGCAGTCACAGGTGGGGCGGATGGGAAAGAAGGTTGCCGGCCCGGTGAGGTTCGCCGTATACGACTCGCCCCTCGGTCCCGTGGCCGCTGCGGTGACGCCGCTCGGGCTCTGGCGCACGGCCCTGGGCAGGACGGCCGAAGCCTTCGCGCGGGAGCTCGCCGCCTGCTGCGAAGGGAGGATCGTCGAGGAGAGGGCGGCGCTTGCCCGCCTCTTCTCCATGCTGGACCGCTACTTCGCGGGCAGGCCCGTCGTATTCGACCTGCCCCTCCACATCACGGGCGGCCCCTTCGACAGGTCGGTCTGGTCGGCCGTGGCACGGATACCGTGGGGCGAGGTCCGCACCTACGGGGAGGTGGCCCGCAGGGTGTCGAGGCCCGCGGCGGCCAGGGCCGTGGGCGGAGCCTGCGGCCGAAACCCGTTGCCCGTGGTCGTGCCCTGCCACCGTGTCGTCGCCGCGTCAGGCCGCCTCGGCGGCTTCAGCGAAGGCGCCGGCTGGAAGCGCGGGCTGCTGCGGATCGAAGGGGTCCGCATGGGGTAGGCCTCCCGCGGGACTGTCCCGAGAAAAAGCGCTGGGCCGTCGCGCCGGGACGGCCTCCTTCAGGAATCACCCTCCCGGCGGGGATCAAAGGGCCGGGCCGTGGGCGAAGACGGCGCCCGAGGCGGCGGCGCCGAGGGAGAGGGCGAGCAGCAGCCAGTGGAGCTTGTTCATCCTCCTGAAGACGTCGTCCACCTCGAGGGAGTCGCTCTTCTGCATGAGCCGCTCCAGCTCTCTTCTGATGATTACCGGTTCGAGGCCGAAGAGCATGATCGTCCACATCACCCATATGAGCATCATGAACAGAAGCGGCGCCCCGGCCTTTGTGAAGAGCGCCTTGTGCCACCCCTGCATGTGGAGCATGGCGAAACCCGATATGCCGACCACCAGGCTGTATATCCTGGCGATGGGCGCGAAGCGGTGCTCGATGCGCTGGAAGAGCAGCGCCTTCTGGAGCGGGTCCTTCGTGGCGTAGAGCATGGGGAAGACGAGGATCGTCACGAAGGCCAGACCCCCTATCCAGAGGATGGAGGTCAGCAGGTGCACTATGTGCATGAGGGAAAATAACATCAGTGCCTCCCTTTCGGTATCGTTGAGCTTCCCTATAGATTCTGCCAGAGGGCTGCCCTTCTGTAAATGACAAAAGTCTCCTTCCGGGCAGGCGCGCCGTCCCCTCTCCTTGCCGGTTTTTGTTGACAGCAGTGGTGTTTCCGTTAAAATGGATGATTACCGGCGGGAGCGGACTCCACGCCGCGCGCCGATGTTAGGGAAGCTCTGATTAATTACCTGGGGGAAACTTTCTGTAGAAAGTTTCCCCCAGACCCCCTTCAAAGACTTTCAATACGAGTTGGTTTCCCCCTGTTTTGCCAAGCAAAACAGGGGGAAACCAACTCGCATTAAAAGTTTTTGGAGGGAGTCTGAGGGAACCGTGGGTCTGTGACCCTTTTACAAAAAGGTTCCCTCAGTGCAATAAATCAGAGTTTCCTTAGGAGTTGCCGATGGTCAACAGAGAGTATCTCGAAAAGACGAGCAAGGCTACACGCTACTTCGCCGCCGCCCTCGTCTTCGTCATCCTCATATACCTGGGCCTGGTGATGCTGGGCAGGAACGTCTATATCTACTTTAAGGGTTACGGCGGCGGGGTGGACCCCCTCTTTCTGCGTTTCGTCTTCTACGGCGCCGCCCTCTCCTCGGCCGCCGTCGTGGAGGTCTACAAGAAGCGACAGCTCTCGGCCGCGCGGCTTGCGGGCCTGCTCGACGACCAGGGGGCCATGGTGCGCCACCTCCTCTCCACGGCCTTCATAAGCCTCGCCCTCAGCAACATACCGGCCGTCTGCGGCCTGCTCATATACTTCTTCGGTCTGCTCTTCGGCGACTTCTTCGTGCTGGCCGGCTTCTCCCTCGTCCTCCTGGCCTACAACATCCCGACCGTAAGGTACTGGGAGAGGCGGATCGCGGCGGCCGCCGCCGAGGCGGGGCGGGGCGACGTGTCGGCCGGCACTGTGGCATAAATGAGATAACGGGGCCGCCAGTTGCATCAAGAACACACAGCGGCCCGCGCCGCCTCGGCGCAACCCTTTGAAATGACACCCTTTGAGTGTGTGGCACGCTTATTGCAATATCAGTTGAGTCATGAGTCAGAAGACACTTGACAAGAAGATAGGTTTCAGCGGCATAGGGATTCACACCGGCGCGCAGTCTACGGTTACCGTACTGCCGGCCGCCGAACACACGGGCATACGTTTTGTCAGGACCGACCTCGCCGACAGGCCGGTCATCAGGGCCGCGGCCTCCAATGTGGTCGACACGCGCTGCGCCACCACGCTCGGCGCCTCGGGGGCGACGGTGAGCACCGTCGAGCACCTGCTGGCGGCCTTCTACGGTCTCGGCGTGGACAACGCCGTCGTCCGTGTGGACGGCCCGGAGATACCCATCATGGACGGCAGCGCAGCGGTCTTCGCCGAAATGATCGTCTGCGCCGGTCTGCGCGAGCTCGACGCCCCCCGCGAGTACGTGGTGGTCAAGAGGCCCGTCAAGGTGTCCGACGGCGAGAGCTTCGTCATGATTCTGCCCTGCGACTCCATGGAGTTCTCCATGGACTACAGCATGGACTTCGCCCATCCCGTGCTGGCCAGCCAGAACTTTTCGGGCTCCTTTTCGGGCGAAACCTTCATAAGGGAGATAGCGCCTGCCAGGACCTACGGCTTTCTCAGCGAGGTGGAGATGCTGCGGGCCAACGGACTCGCCCTCGGAGGCTCGCTCGCCAACGCCCTCGTCATCGACGATACGCGCATACTCAACGACGAGGGGCTCCGCTATCCCGACGAGATGGTCCGTCACAAGGTCCTCGACCTCATGGGCGACATATCGATCCTCGGACGTCGCCTCATAGGGAGGCTCGTCGCCTACCGCTCGGGCCACAGGCTCAACTACGAGTTCGTCAAGAAGCTCCTGCACAGCGCCGACCGCTGGGAGCTGCGCCGCGGCTCCGGGCCCCGGGACGCCGAAGACAGGGGCTTGCGGGCCGTCTCCCTCGAGAGCCGCCGGCTCTACGGGTCCGACGGCAAGCCGGGCGAGAGCGCCGACTTCGTCATCTTCTGAAGAGGGGGCTCCTTTGAGACGGGGGGCTTTGAGGCGAGGGGGTCCTCTGAGACGTGGGGGTCCTCTGAGACGTGGGGGTCCTCTGAGAGGGGGGCGGGCGCGCTTTCCCTGCGACGGGGGGACTCCTCCGGCGCGTTTCCACTATGTGGCGGGTGCGGGGGCAGGGGCCGGGGGCGGTGTCCCTCCTCTTCGTCCTCTGCCGGTCCCTGCCGCCCCTTCCGTGGCGGCCTCCCCTCTAAATAGGTCCTGCGGGCCCCTTTCCCCCGCCGCTTCCCTGCGCGGCGGCCTCCGTCGTATTGCAAATCCCCATGCCCTGTGGTAGACTCTGTGCAGGCCGGTGGCGGTGTCCCCGGGCGGACTCGGTGTCGCGCCGCAGGGGCCGCTTCCAGCGTCCGCTCTCGGTTTCAGCCGTCGGGATCCCCCTGCAGGGACATAGGGATATTGAAAGAGTCGCGGCAAGAGGTCATAACCCGGATAGACCTTGAGGACAACGACGCGGCCCTCCAGATCTTCGGAGAGGGCGGCGAAAACCTCAAGAGGTTCGAGCGCCGCCTCGGCGTGCGGATCGCCACCAGGGGCGCCGTCGTAACCATACAGGGGGCCGCCGACAAGGTCGATGTGGCCGGCAGGGTCATAACCGAGGTCGCGGACCTCGTCTCCCGTGGGTACGCCCTCCACCCCACGGACCTCGACTACGCGGTGAGGATACTGTCGGCCGACAGGAACGCGAGGCTCGCCGACATATTCCTCGACACCCTCCTCGTCTCCTTCAAGAAAAAACGCATCGTCCCCAAGAGCGTTGCCCAGAAACGCTACATCGACGCCATGCGGCGCAGCGACATGGTCTTTTGCATAGGCCCTGCCGGCACGGGCAAGTCATATCTCGCCATGGCCGCCGCAGTGGCCGCCCTCACAGAGAAGAAGGTGGACAGGATAATCCTCACCCGGCCGGCCGTCGAGGCCGGCGAGAAGCTCGGCTTTCTGCCCGGCGACCTGGCCGCCAAGGTGGACCCCTATCTGCGCCCCCTCTACGACGCCCTCTACGACATGATGGACTTCGACCGGGCGAGCAGGCTCATAGAGCGGGGCACCATCGAGGTGGCCCCCCTGGCCTTCATGCGGGGGCGCACGCTCAACGACTCTTTCGTCATCCTCGACGAGGCCCAGAACACGACCCTCGAACAGATGAAGATGTTCCTAACCAGGCTCGGCTTCGGCAGCAAGGCGGTCATAACGGGCGACATAACGCAGGTGGACCTTCCCCTCGCCACGCCCTCTGGCCTTGTCGAGGTGATCAAGGTCCTCGAAAGCGTGAGCGGCATAGAGTTCGTCTACTTCAGCGAGCTCGACGTGGTCCGCCATCCCCTCGTCCAGGATATCGTCAAGGCCTTCGACAGGCTCGAATCGAGGAAGAAGAGCCGTATAGTGGAGGAGCTGTGAGGGCCGGGCCTGCTCCCCCCAAGGATACGGACGCTCACCGGGAAGATAGTCAACCCTATTCTTCACCGACGGACGGCTCGACGAGTGCGGATTGACGCCGGGGGCTCTCCACTCCGTCGTCCGAAGCTTCGAGTGCGTGTTCACGGGCATATGCCACCAGAGGACAGACCATCCCGGGCCGGACTGCGGGCTCGGAAAGGAGGCCGGGACTGAAGGTTGCGGTTCTGAACAGGACGAGAAGGCGCGGCGTGGTCGGGACGGTACGCAAGGCGGTGGAAGCGGCCCTGGAAGGCTCGGTCTCCGGTGACGCCGAGGTCAGTGTCCTGCTTACCGACGACGAAGAGATAAGGGGGCTCAACCGCCGCTACCGGGGCAGGGACGCCCCGACGGACGTGCTGAGCTTTCCCATGGACGACGACGTCATGGTGGGAGATATCGTCATATCGGTGGAGCGGGCCCTGGCCCAGGCCTCGGAGCTGGGTGTGGCGCCGGAGCGCGAGCTCGCCCGTCTGGCCGTGCACGGGGCGCTCCACCTCATCGGATACGACCATGTCCGCGGAGGCCGGCAGGCGGCCAGGATGCGGGCGAGGGAGGAAGAGGTTATGGCGGCCATCGAGCGGGGGGACGGCGCTTCTGGACATGAACGGCCGCGCCGTTTATAATAGTGCGCCTGCGCCCGCCGCGCGGCGGGCCTGAAAAAAACGACAAGAGGACCTGCCCCGATGGATGTCAAGAAAAGCCTTTTCATCTTCCTTGCAGCGCTGGCCGTCGTCTACGGCGGCTACGGCCTGGGCCGCGCCGTCGCCGGTCCCAAGCAGGGGCTCGACTACGCCCAGTACTATATGGCGGGCCGCATGGTCGTCGAGGGCGATGGCGGCGCGCTCTACGAAAGCGGCCCCGACTACCAGCGGCGAGCCGAGCGCTACGGCGTCGAGGGCGTGGTCGCCGAGGGAGAGCGTCTCGACGTGATGACCAACGCCTATCCGCCCTTCGTGGCCCTGCTCTCCGCCCCGCTCGCCCTCGTCCCCTACGATGTGTCGCGGTTTGTCTTCCTGGCCGCCAGTGTTGCGGCCTCGGCGCTGGCGGCGCTGCTGCTCTTTGCCGGCCGCGACAGGAAGACGGGCGGCGAGCTCAGGGCCGCGGCCCTGGCGGCGACGTTCATCTTCTTTCCCCTCCACTATTCGCTCTATATGGGACAGATGAACTCGCTTCTCCTCGTGCTGCTCGTTGCGGCGCTGCAACTGGGGCGCAGGGGCCGCCAGGTCGCGGCGGGGCTGCTCCTTGGCGCTGCGGCGGCGATAAAACTCTTTCCCCTCGTGCTCGCCGCCTTCTTCGCCCTCAAGCGCCAGTACACGCTCGCCGCGACGGCCGCGGCCTCCGCGGTGATCCTCTCGCTGTCGGCGATGCCGGTGACCGGCGCCGATGTCTACGCCGAGTACTTCACCGCCGTACTGCCCTCGCAGCTCGACGGCGGAGCCTTCTACAGGAACCAGGGCGTGCCGGCGGTCCTCTCCAGGCTCCTTACCGAAAACGACGTGGTCGCCTCGCTGGGGCACCATCCCACGCTCGTGACGGTCCTGTCGGCGGCGGCGGCCGTCGTCGCCCTCGGCGCGGTCTTCTACTTCACGAAGCGCAACACCGACGAGGGGCGCTCTCCCTACGAGCTCGAGTTCTCGCTCGTCCTCGCCGCCACGATCATGGTCCTGTCGAAGAGCTGGGAGCACTATGCCGTCTTCCTGCTCCCCGCCTATCTCTTCCTTTACGAGCGCTTCGCCTACAGGGGAAGCGGCGACGGCGGGACGGTCCTCTTTCTTGCGGCCCTCTCCTACTGCGTCTGGTCCTTCGTGCTGACCACGGGCTGCGAGTACAGGGCCCTGCCCTACCACGTGCTCTCCAACATACCGCTTTCGGCCAAGTTCACGGCGACGCTGGTGCTGTACCTCTGCGTGCTGTACGTGGTGGGACGCCGTGATGAGGGGAGGTATGTGAGGAGCTGGCCTCTCGAATCACCGGCGTCGGAGCCCGGGCGTTACCGCCGGTGAGGCGATGCGGAGCCTCTGCGCCGTGGCGGAGGGACGCGCCGGCCCCGTCGAGGGCGCTGCCGTAACAGGGGGGACGGTTCAGGGTATGACCTTGTAGAGCTCGTTCGAGTAGGCGCTCTCGCGGCCCGCTGAGTTGTAGGCCGTGACGGTGAAGAAGTAGGTGGTGCCGGAGGTGAGGCCCCGGACCGTGTAGGTCGTGACGTTTGAGACGTCCACGACGGCGGTGTAGTCCCGCGACCGTGTCCCGTAGTATACCATGTAGCCTTCGAGGTTGGTCAGGGAGGAGCCGTCCGTGTTGGTCACGGGGGGGCTCCACGTGAGAGTGGCCGAGCTCGATGAGCCGCCGCCCCCGGAGACGCTGCCGCTGCCGCCGCTTATGCCGCCCCCTCCCGAGCCGCCTCCGCCGCTCACGATGACGCTTCCGCCCGAGCCCGTACCCTGTTGTGGTGTCGCCGTCGATGTGCCGTTTGAGGTGGCGGCGGTTGTGGAGGGGGATGTCGATGTGCCCGATGTGGATGTGCCCGAGGTGGATGTGCCCGATGTGGACGTGCCGCCGGAGTCGCCCGGGCTCGTTGTGTCCGCCGAAGTCGAGTCGGCCGAGGGGGTTGGAGGACTTATGTTGAGGCCATTTTCGTTTCCGCATCCCGCCTCAAGCGAGACCGCGGCGCAAAACAGGGCCGTAAGCAGGGCGGTCGCTATTGTCGGGGCGCTGTTGGTCATTGAGCCTGTAAGTCCCTCGATGAGGTACGGCCGTAGGGTGTGTCCAGCTTTCCCCCGTCTTTCGGCGATGAGCATGACCTTCGCTCTGTAACAGACAGCGGATGTACTATTATATCTCCTGGAGGCAGGCTTTTCAATGGCCCTGAAGGCCGGACGCGGCATCCCCTCCCGTTTCGCCGGGGGTTGCTCTTTTTGGCGTGAAAAAACAGGTGCTTCCTGTTATACTCATTCGGATGGGCGCAGGCAGCCGCCCCCACTGTTATGAACAGGTCCCGTGAGACAACAAGGCCGAGGAACTGGTTTGAGAGCCTGAACTGCGCCATCGAGGGCGTCATCTACGCCTTCAGGACCCAGAGGCACGTGAGGTGGCACTATACGGCGGCCGCCGCCGCCCTGCTGCTGAGCCTCTTCCTCAGGCTTCCCACCATCGAGTTCGTCCTCTTCGCCGTCTCCATCATCATACTGCTCTTTGCCGAGATGATGAACACGGCCATCGAGGAGGCCGTCAATCTCATCGAGGACCGCCACCACATACTGGCCAAGAACGCAAAGGACGTATCGGCCGGAGCGGTCCTGATCTCGTCGGTCGGTGTGGGAGTCGTGGTCTACATGATATTCTCCAAGTACCTATACGAGCCCATGGAGGTGCTTCTGCGCGAGAGCAGGTCCTTTGCCGGCCACATAGCCGTTGTGGCGCTGCTGCTCGTGCTCATAGCCGTCATAGGGGCCAAGGCGTACCTGGGCAAGGGCGAGCCGCTGCACGGCGGCATGCCCAGCGGCCATTCGGCCGTGGCCTTTTCGCTCTGGACCTCCATCAGCCTGCTCACACTCGACCCCATGGTCGTCATCCTCTCGTTCATCATGGCCGCCATGGTCAGCCACTCGAGGCTCGTGGGCAACATCCACACAAAACTCGAGGTCGTGCTCGGCGCGCTGCTCGGCACGGCGCTCACGCTTCTGGTCTTCCAGGCCTTCTTCCTCACCGCCCCATGATGAGGAGGTGCTTCCAGGCCGCCCTCTCGGCGCTGCTGCTGGTTGCGGCCTTTCCGCCGCTGTCCGTGGCGGCGGCCGCATTCTTCGCCCTTGTCCCCCTCTTCTTCGCCGTCAGGGGGCTCGGGCCGCGCCGGGCCTTTGTCGTGGGGCTTGTAAACGGCACTCTCTTTTACGCCGGCACCGTATACTGGGTGGTCGTCGCCATGCACCGCTACGGCGGCATGCCCCTTGCCGCGAGCCTTGTGCCGGCCCTTGCGCTCTTTGTGTACCTGGGGCTCTATCACGGCGTCTTCGCCCTGGCCCTGGCGCGCGGGGGGCGGCTTATCGAGGGTCCGCCGGGGCTTGTCGTCATACCGGCCCTCTGGACTACGCTCGAGTTCCTCAGGGGGAAGCTCTTCACCGGCTTCCCCTGGTCGGTCCTCGGCTACAGTCAGGTGCCCTTTCTGCCGCTCGTGCAGATTGCCGACATCACCGGCGTCTGGGGCGTCTCCTTCCTCGTCGTGGCCGTCAATGTGGCCGTGTGGCGGCTCATCGACCGCTACGGCTCGGGCCGCGGCCGTCTTCCCGCAGTGGAGCTCGCCTGCGCGCTTGCCCTGTTGACAACGGTCGCCGCCTATGGTTTCATAAGGATTTCCGCGGTCCTCGAGGCGGTCGAAGGATGGGAGAAGGTGGAGACCGCCGTAGTCCAGGGCAACATAGAGCAGACCCTCAAGTGGGACCTCGACTACCGGCGCGCAACGGTGGAGACCTACCGCAGGCTCAGCCTCGAGGCGGCGCGCCGGGGCGCGCGTCTTGTCGTTTGGCCCGAATCGGCCGTGCCCTTCTATCTCGACGGCGACAGGGAACTGGGACCAGTCGTGAAGGCCCTGCCCGCGGAGACGGGGGCCGTCATCGTAACGGGCGCCCCGGCGGCCGAGCGCGACGGCGCGGGCGGCTACCGGTACTTCAACAGCGCCTACGTCCTCGACGCAGGCGGCGTGGCGGCCCGTTACGACAAGTTCCATCTCGTCCCCTTCGGCGAGTACGTGCCGCTGAGAAAGGTGCTCTTCTTCGTCGACAAGCTCGCCCACGGGGTGGGCGACTTCACCCCGGGACGCGGTCCCTTCCCCGTCCGGGCGGGCCCGCTTCGGCTCGGCGTGATCATCTGTTTCGAGGCCATATTCCCCGACATATCGGCCGCACTGGCGAGAAACGGGGCGCAGCTTCTGGTGAACCTCACAAACGACGCCTGGTACGGAAGGAGCTCGGCCCCCTACCAGCACCTCGCCCTCTCGCTCATGAGGGCCGTGGAGACGCGGACCTATCTCGTGAGGGCGGCAAACACGGGCATAAGCGCCGTCATCGATCCGGCCGGCCGCGTCATGGACAGGAGGGAGATATTCGAGGAGGGCCTCATCGTAGAGCCCGTCGGCATCAGGGAGGGTGCGCCGAGCTTCTACGCCGCCAGGGGCGACGTCTTCGCCTGGGCGGCTGCGGCGGTGACCGCCCTGTGGCTTGTGGCCGTCGCGGCCGGCTTTGAGAGGAGGCTTTGATTCAATTCGCCCTGCGGGAACCTTTTGAAGAGGGTCGTGGGACCGCGGTTGCCCGGGGCCTGGAGAGGGAGCATGATGTTTGAGGAACTGAGGGAAAGGGCGGCGGGTCTTCGCAAGAGGCTCGGCGACCTGGGAGGTTTTCTTTGACGTCGACGGCTGCAGGAAGGAGCTCGACGAGATAGAGGGGCGCACGGCCGACCCCTCGCTCTGGGACGATCAGGCCAAGGCCCAGGCCCTGATGCGGCGCAAGGCCGAGCTCGAGGAGGCGCTGCGTTCTTACGAGGCCCTGGTGACGGCCCTCGAGGAGGGCGAGGTGCTCGCAGAGCTGGCCGAGGAGGAGGGCGACGAAGAGGCGGCGGCCGAGGCGCTCAGGCGCCTCGACGACGCCGAGCGGGCCATGAAGGAGGCCGAGGTCCGCCGGATGCTCGGCGGGGAGGACGACAGGAGAAACGCCATAGTGTCCATCCACCCCGGCGCCGGCGGCACCGAGGCCCAGGACTGGGCCGCCATGCTGCTGCGCATGTACATGCGCTGGGCCGAGCGCAGGGGCTACCGCACGGAAACGCTCGACTACATGCCCGGCGAGGAGGCCGGCATAAAGAGCGTGACCTTCACCGTCGAGGGCCCCTATGCCTACGGCTACCTCAAGGCCGAGGTGGGCGTGCACAGGCTCGTGAGGATATCCCCCTTCGACGCCAACAAGCGCCGCCACACCTCTTTCGCCTCGGTCTTCGTCTATCCCGAGGTGGAGGACGATATCGACATCGAGATAAACGAGTCGGACCTGCGCATAGACACCTACAGGGCAAGCGGCGCGGGCGGCCAGCACGTCAACAAGACCGACTCGGCCGTGCGCATAACCCACGAGCCCACGGGCATCGTCGTCCAGTGCCAGAACGAGCGCAGCCAGCACAAGAACCGCGCCATGGCCATGAAGCTGCTGCGCGCCAGGCTCTACGAGCTCAAGCTCAAGGAGCAGGAGGAGCGCATGGCCGAGATGCACAGCGAAAAGCGGGAGATAGCCTGGGGCAGCCAGATACGCTCCTACGTGCTCCAGCCCTACAGGCTCGTCAAGGACCACCGCACAGGCGTCGAGATCGGAAACGTCGACGCCGTGCTCGACGGCGTCATAGACGGCTTCATCGAGGCGTACCTGCTTCGATGACGCCGGGGGAAAATGGAGCCGGACCGCAAAAAAAACGCTTGACAACCTGCCCGCATTATTCTATATTCTGTAAATTCTTTCCCGCCTTTCGGTACAGACGGGCCGAGCCGAGACAACCGCTTATGCCGGAAAAAGAGAGGAGCCGGGCTGGCGTAGCTCAACGGTAGAGCAGCTGATTTGTAATCAGCAGGTTGCGGGTTCGAATCCCATCGCCAGCTCCACATATCGGGTGGTTGGAGGGATGCGGCCTGCCGGAGGGCGCCGGGCCGGAAGGCCGCGCGCGGCTTGCGTAAGGTGTGGAGAGGTACCCGAGTGGCCAAAGGGGGCAGACTGTAAATCTGCTGGCTCAGCCTACGGAGGTTCGAATCCTCCCCTCTCCACCACAGACCCCGGGGGCATTGAGCAGGGTGCACTGAGCAGGGGGCACAGACTTGGGGGCACTGACCCGGGGGTGCCGGGAGTTGGAACTCCGGCTCTTTTTTTCGGATCCCCGGCCCTTTTCCGGGGCGTCGGGGATCGGGGTGTCGGTCGGTATCGTCGAGAGCTCCGTCCCGGCGGCGTCAAGGCTCTTTTTTCAGGGCGTCGGGGCGTCTGCGCTCTTCGGGGCTTTTTCGTTGCGGGCGTGGCGCTTGTTGTTTTTGGGCGTGGCGCTTGTCTCAGGTCGTTGCGGGGCGTCGAAGGGGGGCGTCGAAGGGGGGGCGAAGGGCTTGGGCTCTCCGTCGGTTCTTTCCCCGGCGGTGTCGCCTCTTCCTCTCTGCTGATCGCAGTGCCGGCGCCGTCTTGAGGACGGGCGGCCGTCTTACGGATGGGCGGGTGTAGTTCAATGGCAGAACTCCAGCCTTCCAAGCTGGCCATGTGGGTTCGATTCCCATCACCCGCTCCACGTGCTTGTGTTCGCCTCCTTGCGGGGCTTGGAGTCAGGCCGGCCGCATCGGGCCGGCCGCTCGTCGATAGGGCTTTTGAATCAGCCGTGTCCCCGCCCATGTAGCTCAGTCGGCAGAGCACTTCCTTGGTAAGGAAGAGGTCACCGGTTCAAGTCCGGTCATGGGCTCCATCCGCTTGCGCGGCGTGTGGGGCGGACCGTGCGCCGCTCCGGCGGCGGCGCGGATTCGCGGTCACTGCTTTGAATGGCTTTTGGGGGAAGATGGTGAACGCCTCCGAATGAAAAACCGTCCCCTGGCAAGTCTCTACTTTAAATATCTCTTGGAGGAGGAAGATGAGCAAGGCGAAATTCGAGAGGTCCAAGCCGCACGTAAACGTTGGTACGATAGGTCACGTTGACCACGGCAAGACGACGCTGACTGCGGCGATAACGCGTGTTCTGAGCGCCCGCGGGGGAGCCGACTTCCA
>DRME01000008.1 GCA_011375175.1 Deltaproteobacteria bacterium
ATTTGTCAAGAGACTCCCCTCGGAGCACAGGTTTGTGAACTGCGACGCGCGAGAGATGAGTTTCCTTGAGCCCCGCAGCGTACACCTCGTTGTGACCTCTCCTCCCTATTGGACGCTAAAGGAGTACAGGCGCTCAGAGGGACAGATGGGTTTTATTGAGGATTATGAACTCTTTCTCCAGGAACTTGACAAGGTGTGGCGGCGGTGTTACGACGCCCTCGTGCCGGGTGGCCGCCTCATATGCGTGGTTGGCGACGTTTGCCTCTCTCGGCGGAAAAACGACGGTGGACATCTTGTCATGCCGCTTCACGCCTCCATCCAGGAGCGTTGCAGGCATATGGGCTTCAACAATCTTGCGCCCATCATATGGCACAAGATAGCCAATGCCAGGTATGAAGTGGAGGGCGCTTCGGGAGGGTTTCTCGGCAAGCCCTATGAGCCCAATGCCGTCATCAAGAACGATATCGAGTTCATACTCATGGAGCGCAAGCCCGGAGGTTATCGCAAACCCGATGCGGTGGCCCGACTTCTGAGCGTCATTCCGGAGTCGAAGCACCGCCAGTGGTTCCGCCAGATATGGACCGGACTTACCGGCGCGTCGACGAAGCGGCATCCTGCGCCCTATCCGCTGGAGCTTGCTCAGCGCCTCGTCAGGATGTTCAGCTTCGTGGGAGATACGGTGCTCGATCCGTTCATGGGCACCGGGACTACTAATGTGGCTGCGGCGATGTGGGGTCGCAACAGCATCGGCGTAGAGGTGGACGCCCACTACTTTGAAATGGCCAGAAAACGCTTTCTTGCGGAGACGCACGGCCTCTTCGCCCGCTCATCGCTAATTTGTGAAGTGTAGCAGGCCATGGTCGATATCGAAGAACGGCTGAGAGAAGCGATAAGGCACTACTGGACCACGAGGAGCAGGCAGAGACGCATGCAGGGGAGCAGGAGCGGCAGGCGTGATTACGGCAACCGAGGGGCGGTGACCGGCGGCGCTCAAATTGACGGCTTTATATCACTTATGAGGGACTTGCTTGTTGAAAGCGGGCTTCCCGAGGCGGCTGTGCACTGCAGGCGGACGGTCCTCCCTGGCTACTACAGGCCTTCCAAGGAGTGGGATCTGGTGGTCGTACATAACGGCAGCCTCATAGCGACAATCGAGTTCAAGTCCCAGGCGGGACCTTCCTACGGAAACAACTTCAACAACAGGGTGGAAGAGGCGGTGGGTAGCGCTGCGGATCTATGGAAGGCCTACGAGAAAGGGGGCCTTCGCCCGTCGGCCCCGCCGTGGCTCGGCTACTTCATGCTCCTGGAGGAGGAAAGCCGCTCCACTTCGGCCGTAGGGGTAAGGGAGCCGCATTTCAAGGTGTTAAGAGAGTTTTATAACGCCTCCTATGCCGACAGGTATCGCATATTCTGCGAAAGGCTCGTCAGGGAGCGTCTTTATGACGCCGCATGCTTCATGATGTCGGATAGGGAAAAAGGGCTGAGCGGAGAGTACAGGGAACCGTCGGAGGAGTTGAGCTTCGAGCGGTTCGCAACGTCCATTATGGGTAAAGCCATGGCATACGCCAGGAGGCTCGGGCGCAGGCCTTGAAGGCGGCCGGCCAAACTACAGGGATGGAGAAGCGCTTCACATGACCACACTGGTATCGTTCATAATAGTGCTCGGCGCGCTCATATTCATACACGAGCTCGGCCACTTCGTGGTGGCCAAGCTCTCGGGGGTCGGTGTCGAGAGGTTCTCGCTCGGCTTCGGACCGAAGGTCCTGTGGTTCCGCCGCGGCGAGACGGAGTACAGGGTGTCGCTCCTGCCGCTGGGCGGCTACGTCAAGATGGTGGGCGAGCACCTCGACGACGAGGTGGAGCCCGCCGAGCTCGACAAGTCCTTCAACCGCAAGCCCGTGAGGACGCGGGCCGCCATCGTGGCCGCCGGCTCGGTCATGAACCTGGTCCTCGCCGCCCTCCTTCTGCCCCTCATCTACATGATCGGCATAGAGGTGCCGGCCTACCTCGAGGGCGAGGCCGTCATAGGCTACGTGGCCGAGGACGGGGCGGCCGGGGCCGCCGGCATTAAAAAGGGCGATGTCGTCACCGCCGTCGACGGCAGGCCCATACGAAGCTGGGAGGAACTCGCCACCGCTCTCGTCATGAACCCCGACAAGCCCCTGGAGGTCGAGGTGCGCCGCGACGGCGAGACGTTCACCACGGTGCTCACCCCGCAGGCCTCGCAGAGCACGGGAGGCGGCGTGGCCGGGCTCCTTCCGCCCATGGAGCCCGTCATAGGACGGGTGTCGCCGGGCTACCCGGCCGAGGCGGCGGGGCTTGAGCCGGGCGACAGGATCGCCGCCATCGAGGGCAGGGAGATAACCCACTGGGCCGAGCTCGAGGGCCTCATCCACAACAGCGACGGGCCCCTCGAACTGCGCATAGTGCGCGGCTCGGAGAGTTTCACCGTCGAGATAACGCCGCGCTTCAACGAGGAGATGGGCGTATACCTCATCGGCATCTCCCGAAGCGAGGAGACGGTGCACAAGAGCTACGGCCTCATCGGCGCCGTCAGGCACGGCATGGCCGCCGGCGTCAAGATGACGGTGCAGCTCTTCGTGGTCATCAAGGGGCTTGTCGTGGGCGACTACTCGCTCAAGACCCTCGGCGGCCCCATCATGATAGCCCAGGCCGCGGGCCAGGCGGCCGAGTCGGGGGTGACCGACCTGCTCAGCCTCATGGCCTTCCTGAGCCTCCAGCTCGGCATAATAAACCTCTTCCCCATACCGGTGCTCGACGGCGGACACCTCGTCTTCCTCGTCGTCGAGGCGGCCAGGGGCAGGCCGCTGAGCGAGCGGGTCGTGGGCATAGCCCAGCAGGTGGGCCTTGCGCTGCTCATAACGCTCATGGTGCTGGTGAGCTACAACGACGTGCTGAGGCTCTTCGGCTGAGGGTGGGCACCGCCGTGGCGCCTTCGCTCAGGGTCCTCGCCGTGGACACCTCGACGGCCTCGGGGTCGGTGGCCGTCGTGGAGGACGGCCGGCTGGTGGCCGAGGTCTGTGAACGGGACGTGGGCGGCCACGCCGCCTGGCTTCTGCCGGCCGTGAAGTCGACCATCGAGGGCGCGGGCATGGGGCCTGCCGACATCGACCTCTTCGCCCTGGGGCTCGGACCGGGCTCGTTCACCGGCCTCCGCATAGGGGTCTCGACCGTCAAGGGCCTTGCCTGGACGCTCGGAAGGCCGGTGATGGGGGTGTCGAGCCTCGAGGCCCTCGCCATGAACCTCGCCGGCTCCGGTCGCGGCGTCTTTGTCTGTCCCCTCTTCGACGCGAGGAAAAAAGAGGTCTACCGCGGCGTCTACAGGCCCGCTGGCGGGCGCATGGAGCGCGTAATCGACGACGGCGCCGCAAGGCCCGAAGCACTGGCCGACGAGCTCGCCGCCCTCGACGGAGAGGTGGTGCTGCTCGGCGACGGCCTCGTCCTCTACGGCGATATGCTCGCCCGGAAGGTGCCGCGCTGCCGGCGGGCTTCCGAGGACCTCTGGCTTGTGAGGGGGTCGGCCGTCGCCGCCCTGGCGCTCGCCGCCCTCGCCGACGGGCTCAGGCCCTCGGACCCGGCCGACATACGACCGCGCTACAAGCGCAGATCAGAGGCGGAGCTCAAGGCGGACGGCGGTAAAGGCCGCTGACGTTGCGGCTGTCTTTTTTCGTGAAGGCGGCCGGGGCTCTCTGAATGGAGGCAGCGGCCCGCCCCCGGCCCGCCCGGTCTGCTTCATGGCCGCGGCGGCCGGCGGGTCGGCCCGCGCCAGGCGGGGGTGTTACGCCTTTGCGGCCCGACCAGCCGGCCGCCGCGGCCGAAGGCGGGCGGCAAGGGGGATAGTCCGCTCTGCGAGCCGCCGTCGTCCCGGTCTCCCTCCAGAATCTTTGACGCGAGTTGGTTTCCCCCGGTATCGGTCAACAGTGCGGTTGACAGCCCCTGCGGCCTTGGGTTAATATCTACGCTGGACTATTCGACGCAAGGAGGGCGGCGCCTGCCCCGTGAAGGGATAAGTACGTGGAAAGGAGGGCTTTCTATGCCATTCGATGACGATGAGAATGTAGAAAAGCTCCTTGGCGAGAATACGCGGTTCAAGGAGGCCTACGAGGCCCACAGAAACTACGACAGGAAGATAGCCGAGCTGGAGAAGAAACATTTTCTCAGCGCCGACGAGGAGATGGAAAAGAACAGGCTCAAGAAGCTCAAGCTGGCCATGAAGGACAGGATGGAGCAGATGCTCTCCGAGTACAAGGCCAGGGCCTGAAATCCGCCGATACCGCGCCGACACCCCTCCGGCCGTTTCACAGGACGAGTTATTGATCGATCATCGCGCCCCTGCCCGGCCGGCCACTGCCGTGACCGCGCCGCGGGAAGCGGCTCCGGGGGCGTCCAAGCGCGCGGGCCGCAACGCCGTTGCGCCCGCCTCCGTCCGCCCGGACGGGAAAAAGACTTGCTGGAGTCCCTACATATGCGAAGCGACAGGATAAAACGAGGTCCGGAGAGGGTGCCGCACAGGGCGCTCCTTTATGCCACGGGCATACCCAAGGGCGAGATGCAAAAGCCCTTTATCGGTGTGGCCTCGAGCTTCACCGACCTCATCCCGGGCCACATAGGGATGAGGGACCTCGAGAGGTTCATAGAAAAGGGCGTCCATGCGGGCGGCGGATACCCCATGCTCTTCGGGTTGCCCGGCGTCTGCGACGGCATCGCCATGGGTCACAGGGGCATGCACTACTCCCTGCCCACCCGCGAGCTCATCGCCGACATGATAGAGAGTGTTGCGCAGGCCCACGCCTTCGACGGCCTCGTGCTCCTCACAAACTGCGACAAGATCACGCCCGGCATGCTCATGGCCGCCGCGAGGCTCGACATCCCGGCGATAGTCGTCACCGCCGGACCCATGATGACGGGCCGTTACCGGGGCAGGCGTCTCTCCTTCATACGCAACACCTTCGAGGCCATGGGCCGGTTCCGCAAGGGCGAGATAGACAAAAAGGAGCTCGACGCCTGCGAGCTCGGCGCCTGTCCCGGAGCGGGGAGCTGCCAGGGCCTTTATACGGCCAACACCATGAACTCGCTCACCGAGGCCATGGGCATGAGCCTTCCGGGCTGCGGCACCTCTCCGGCCCAGATGGCCGAGAAGCGCAGGATGGCCTTCGAGAGCGGCGAGCGCATAGTGGAGCTCGTGAGAAAGGACGTGACGCCGCGCAGGATCATGACGCGGGCGGCCTTCGAGAACGCCGTGAGGGTGGACCTCGCGCTCGGAGGCTCGACGAACACGGTGCTCCATCTCCTGGCCGTGGCCCACGAGGCGGGCGTGAGGCTCCCGCTGGAGCGCTTCGACGAGCTGGCAAGGACGACTCCACACATATGCTCCATAGAGCCCGTGGGAGACCACTACATGGAGGACCTCCACTGGGCCGGCGGCATTGCGGCCGTCATGAAGCGGCTCGGCCCGCTCATAAGGGACAACCCCACGGTCTCCGGCAGGCGCGTGAGGACGATCCTCAAGGCCGTGGAATACATAGACGACGAGGTCATCCGCCCGCTCGACGCGCCGTACCACGAGGAGGGCGGCATTGCGGTTCTCAAGGGCAACATCGCCCCGCTCGGGGCGGTGGTCAAGCAGTCGGGCGTGAGCGAGGGGATGATGCGCTTTGCCGGCCGGGCAAGGGTCTTCGACTCGGAGGAACAGGCCATGGAGGCCATACTAAAGGGGCGCATAAAGCCCGGCGACGTGGTGGTCATCCGTTACGAGGGCCCCAAGGGGGGACCGGGCATGCGCGAGATGCTGGCGCCCACGGCCACGCTCATGGGCATGGGGCTCGGCGAGTCGGTGGCGCTCGTAACGGACGGCAGGTTCTCGGGCGGCACGCGCGGGCCCTGCGTGGGCCACGTCTCGCCCGAGGCCATGGAGGGCGGACCCATCGGACTTGTCGAGGAGGGCGACCCCATAGAGCTCGACATACCGGCCCGCTCCATCGAGCTCGGGGTACCGGACGAGGAACTTGCGCGCAGGCGCGCCCGCTGGCGCCCCCCGGAGCCCAAGATAAGGACCGGATGGCTCGCCCGCTACGCCGACGCCGTCACGTCGG
>DRME01000009.1 GCA_011375175.1 Deltaproteobacteria bacterium
AGACTTTCAATACGAGTTGGTTTCCCCCTGTTTTGCCTGGCAAAACAGGGGGAAACCAACTCGCATTAAAAGTTTTTGGAGGGAGTCTGAGGGAACCTTTTTACAAAAAGGTTCCCTCAGTGCAATAAATCAGAGCTTCCTTAAGTTTTTTGAATCCTTACCGAAAATATAACTATGGGCACCGGAGGATGAAATCCCTTTTTGTGCCGTACTTGTGTCGGGGCAAGAACAACGAGGAGGGGTGAGGCCATGACGAAAGGAAAGAAAGGCGACGGGAAATACGATCTGATTGTCGGCATCCCTTCCTACAACGAGGCGGACACCATAGGTTTCGTGGCGGAAACGGCCTCGGCGGGTCTCGAGGAGTATTTTCCCGAGTTGCGGACCGCCATAGTGAACGTGGACAACAACAGTCCCGACAACACGAAGGACGCCTTTCTTTCGGCCCGCACGGCGGTGGACAAGAAGTACATCACCACCCCCGAGGACGTGCAGGGCAAGGGCCACAACTTCCTAAACCTCTTCCGCTTCGCCCATGAAACGGGCGCCGAGGCGGTCATCGTCATGGACGCCGACCTCAAGAGCTGCACCAAGGAGTGGATCGAGTATCTCGGCAGGCCCATAATAAGCGGCAACGACTACGTAACCCCTCTCTATTCGCGCCACCAGTTCGACGGATCCATCACCAACCACATCTGCCATCCCCTCATCTTCGGGCTTCTGGCCATCGACATACGCCAGCCCATAGGCGGCGAGTTCGCCTTCTCGCGCCGCCTCATGGAGCACTGGATGAAGCAGCCCATCACCGCCACGACCCGCCAGTACGGCATAGACATCTTCATGACCATGCACGCCATCCTCGGCGGCTTCAAGCTCTGTCAGACGGGTCTGGGGGCGAAGATACACAAGCCCAGCGCGCCCAAGCTCGGCATCATGTTCGAGCAGGTCATAGGCACCTTCCTCTCGACGCTGCTCGACAACAGGGCGCTCTGGATAAACGGCGGCTTCAAGGGCGTGGTGGAGCTCGAGCGATGGGGACTGAAGGAGCTCTCCGAGCCCCAGGACCTGAAGTTCAACATGGTGGAGATGAAGGAGAAGTGCCGCAGCTACTACGACCAGTACAAGGAGTTCATAAGGGAGCTGCTCCCATCCTACGCCTTCGACATGATCGACGAGATGATAAGCATGGACTACTTCGCCATAGACATCATGCTCTGGTCGCAGGTGGTCTACACCCTCATGCACCGCTACGACATATCGAGGGACCGGGAGACGAGGGGCAAGATACTCGACGCCCTCAAGCCCCTCTACTTCGCCAGGACCATAAGCTTCAACTACAACACCTGGAAGTACAGCGTCCGCTACGCCGAGGCCGAGGTGCGCCGCCAGGCCATGGGGTTCGCCTCGCAGCGCTACTACCTGCTCGGCCTCTACAGCGAAAGCGGCATGCCCGGCGAGTTCCGCAAGGCGGTGGCGCGCAAGCCCTCGGTGAGGCCCGCGCCGAGCGCATGAGCTTCAGCGAGGGAGCCCTTCCTCGGGGCGGTTAATGGGGGTCTCCATCGCTCTTTCAAGCGTCGTAACCCTCGTCCCTTCACGCCGGGCCGGCCCCTCGCCGGCCCCTCACTTCCTCATCAGAACGGCCGCGTAGCCCTCGTCGGCGAGGCGGCGCGCCAGCTCCATGGCCTCGGCCCTCTTCTCGAAGGAGCCGATCCTCACGCGGTAAAACTTCCTTCCCGAGATGCGGGCGGCACTCACGTAGGCGCCCCTGTACTTGACGGCGAGGGCCCGCCTGAGCCTGCGGGCGTTGGCCGCGTCGGTGAAGGCCCCGAGCTGCACCACGTAGGGACCGGAAGAGCCGGAGTCCGCCACCTTGATGTATTTTCTGTAGCGGGGGTCCCGGCCCACCACCCTGAGGGCGACCCTCGCCGTGCCGGGCCCTATCATGTCCATGCGCCGGGCCGCCTCGTAGGAGAGGTCGAGGATGCGGCCCTTGACGAAGGGTCCCCTGTCGTTGACCACCACCCGCACGCTCCGGCCGTTGTCGAGGTTCCTTACGTCCAGGACCGTGCCCAGCGGCAGGGTCTTGTGGGCCGCCGTCATGGCGTGCATGTCGTAGATCTCGCCGCTTGCCGTGGGGCGGCCGTGGAAGTCGGAGCCGTACCACGACGCCACCCCGCGAAGCTCCTCGCCGGCGCCGGAGAGCGGGAAGGCCGAGGCGCACCCCCCCGCCGGCGCAAGGACGAGAGCGGCGAGCAAAAGCCTTGCGGATCCCTTCTTCCACCATCTCTTGTTCACGTTGACCTCCTTCAGACGGCTCCGGCGCTCGAGGATTTGCGGCAAAGGACGTCCTTGAGAAAACGGCCGGTCCATGAGCCGTCCGTTGCCGCCACCTCTTCGGGCGTGCCACGGGCCACTATCCGCCCGCCGCGCCTTCCCCCCTCGGGCCCCAGGTCTATGATCCAGTCGGCCGACTTTATGACGTCCAGGTTGTGCTCGATTATGATGATCGTGTTGCCCGCCTCGTTGAGCAGGCGCAGTACGTCGAGGAGCTTGTGTATGTCGGCGAAGTGGAGCCCCGTCGTGGGTTCGTCCAGTATGTAGAGCGTGCGGCCCGTGGAGCGCCTGGAGAGCTCGCGGGCGAGCTTTATGCGCTGGGCCTCGCCGCCCGAGAGTGTCGTCGCCGCCTGCCCGAGCTTTATGTAGCCCAGGCCCACGTCGCCGAGCATGCGCAGCCGCTCGCGAACGGCCGGGATGTTGCGGAAGAACTCGAGCGCCTCGGCCACCGTCATATCGAGCACCTCGTAGATGTTCCTGCCCTTGTAGCGGATCTCGAGTGTCTCGCGGTTGTAGCGCCGTCCTCGGCAGACGTCGCAGGTCACGTACACGTCGGGCAGAAAGTGCATCTCCACCTTTATGAGACCGTCGCCCGTGCAGGCCTCGCACCGGCCGCCCTTCACGTTGAAGCTGAAGCGCCCGGGCGTGTAGCCCCGGATGCGCGCCTCGGGCAGGGCGCTGAAGAGCTCGCGGATCGGTGTGAAGAGCCCGGTGTAGGTGGCCGGGTTGCTGCGCGGCGTGCGCCCTATGGGCGACTGGTCGATGTCTATGACCTTGTCGATGAACTCGACGCCCTCCACGGCGTCCACGTGGCCGGCCTTGCCGCCCAGGCCGTGGAAGCGGCGCGCCAGGTTGCGGTAGAGGGTGTCGACGACGAGCGTGCTCTTTCCCGAGCCGGAAACGCCGGTCACACAGGTTATGAGCCCTATGGGAAACTCCACGTCCAGTCCCCTCAGGTTGTTGGCCCTCACGCCCTTGAGCTTGAGGCGGGCGGGTCCCGGCGGCTTCCTCGCGGCGGGCACCGGTATCTCGAGCTCCCCTGAAAGATACTTGCCCGTGATCGAGCGCGGAGCGGCCGCGATGTCGGCAAAGCCGCCCTGGGCCACCACCTCGCCGCCTCCCCTGCCCGCCCCGGGGCCCATGTCTATGATGTGGTCGGCCGACCGTATGGTCTCCTCGTCGTGCTCCACGACGAGCACCGTGTTGCCCATGTCGCGCAGCCGCGCAAGGGCCGCGAGAAGGCGGCGGTTGTCGCGCTGGTGAAGCCCTATCGACGGCTCGTCCAGTATGTAGAGCACGCCCACGAGACTCGACCCTATCTGTGTGGCGAGCCTTATGCGCTGTCCCTCGCCGCCCGAGAGCGTGGCGGCCGGACGGTCGAGCTGGATGTAGTCGAGCCCCACGTTGGCGAGGAAGTCGAGCCGCTCGGAGACCTCCTTCAATATCCTTGCGGCTATCTCGGCCCGTCCCGCCTCGAGTTCCAGGCCCTTGAAGAAGCCGATGGCGTCGCCCACCGGGAGTCTCACCACGTCGTGTATCGACTTGCCGCCCACCTTCACGCTCAGGGCCTCTTTCTTCAGACGCGAGCCCCCGCACTCCGGGCAGGGCTGGATGTTCATGTACCGTTCGAGCTCGCTTCTCACGTCCTCGCTCTCGGTCTCGCGGTAGCGCCGCTCAAGGCTCGCCACGATCCCCTCGAAGCTCTGCCTGAAGCGGTGGCGGCTCTGGCCGGTCTCGTAGGAGAAGTCGATCTCCTCGTCGCCCGAGCCGTGGAGTATGACGCGGCGCACGGCGGCGGGAAGCTTCGACCACGGCGTGGTGAGCCTGAAGCCGTAGTGGGCGGCGAGCGACCCGAGTATCTGCTCGTGGTAGCCGTAGAGCGTCTTCGCCCCCTTCTTCATCCAGGGCGCGAGGGCCCCTCCCTTGAGCGAGAGGGAGGGGTCCGGCACTATCAGTTCCGGGTCGAAATAGAAGCGTTCGCCCATGCCCTTGCACTCGGGACAGGCGCCGTGGGGACTGTTGAAGGAAAAGAGGGCCGGCGTTATCTCGGGGTAGCTTATGGAGCAGGCGGCGCACGAGGACTTTTCGTTGAAGAGCATCTCTTCGCCCCCCACGACCTCGGCCTTGACGATGCCGTCCGAGAGCCTCGCCGCCGTTTCCATCGAGTCGGCGAGCCTTCCGGCGACCCCGGGCTTTATCACAACCCGGTCGACGACGACGTCTATGTCGTGCTTTCGCCTCTTGTCGAGCCTTATCTCGCCGGCGAGCTCCATCACCTCGCCGTCGATCCTGACCCGCGTGTATCCCCGGCGCGCAAGGGCGTCGAGCTCCTTTTTGTACTCCCCCTTGCGCCCGCGCACGACCGGCGCCAGTATGACGATCCGCGAACCCTCGCCCCTCTCCATCACGCGGTCCACCATCTGCTGCACCGTCTGCGTCGTTATGGGACGGCCGCACCTGTAACAGTGGGGCGAACCGACGCGGGCAAAGAGCAGCCGCAGGTAGTCGTATATCTCGGTGACCGTGCCCACCGTGGAGCGGGGGTTGCGCGACGTCGTCTTCTGCTCTATGGATATGGCCGGCGAGAGGCCCTCGATGCTGTCCACGTCGGGCTTGTCCATCTGCTCGAGGAACTGGCGCGCATAGGCCGACAGACTTTCGACGTAGCGGCGCTGACCCTCGGCGTAGATGGTGTCGAAGGCGAGCGTGCTCTTGCCCGAGCCCGACACGCCCGTTATGACCACGAGCCGCTCGCGCGGTATCTCAAGGTCTATGTCCTTGAGATTGTGCTCCCTCGCGCCCTTTATAATGATCTTTTCCATGGTTCCAGGCCGGGTAAAGGAAACTCTGGAAGCTCTGATTTATTGCACTGAGGGAACCTTTTTGTAAAAAGGTTCCCTCAGACTCCCTCCAAAAACTTTTAACGCCCTGCGGATCATCCCGATTTTGCTTGCAAAATCGGGATGATCCGCAGGGAATTAAAGGTCTTTGAAGGGGGTCTGGGGGAAACTTTCTACAGAAAGTTTCCCCCAGGGTAATTAATCAGAGTTTCCCTCTTTTACTGAGGGAACCTTTTTGTAAAGGGTCACAGACCCACGGTTCCCTCAGACTCCCTCCAAAAACTTTCAACGCCCTGCGGCGGCTGCCTCATGGGGGGCTGTGCCGGGGGGGGCGGGCCGCAAAGGCGTAAAAAAAATCCCGCCTGGCGCGGACCGACCCCCCGGTACAGCCGAAGACCCCAATAACATACGATAGGGCAGCAGGGAAACGCGGGCCTGTGGCCCTTCTACGGAAAGTTTCCCCCGGCCGCCTCGGCCATGGAGACGGCCAGTCTCGTCGCCGCCGCGAGGCTTGCGGCCGAGGCCTTTCCCCGCCATGCGATATCGTAGGCCGTGCCGTGGTCCACCGAGGTCCGTATGATGGGGAGTCCGAGCGTGCAGTTGTAGCCGTCTTCGAAGTGGATGAGTTTTAGAGGGGCGAGTCCCTGGTCGTGGTACATGGCCAGCACGCAGTCGAACTCCGAGGCCGCGGCCCTGAAGAATACGGTGTCGCCCGGCAGCGGCCCCTCGGCGTCGATGCCTTGTCTGCGGGCGTTGCGAATGGCCGGGGCTATGATGCGCGCCTCCTCGTCGCCGAAGAGTCCCGACTCGCCGGCGTGGGGGTTGAGGCCCGCCACGGCGATGCGCGGTCTTTCGACGGCGAAGTATCGTCTGAAGGAGCGGTCGATGAGGCGAAGTGTCCTCACGAGCCCGGCCCGCGTGATGAGCTCGGGCACGCGGCGAAGCGGCGCGTGTATGGTGGCGAGCACCACCCTGAGCCTCGGCCCGCCGAGCATCATGCAGTACTCCTTCGCGCCCGTGAGGTGCGCAAGGTACTCGGTGTGGCCGGGAAAGGCGAAGCCCGCCTTCTTCGCCGCCTCCTTGCTTATGGGCGCCGTCACGAGCGCGTCGGCCCGGCCGTCCTTCACCATGGCCACGGCCTCGTCTATGTAGCCGATCATGGCGGCGCCGCTCTCCCCGGTGGGCCGTCCCGGCGAAAGGGCGGCGGCGTCGAGCCTCGAGGCCGAGACTATCTCCACGCCGCGGGGGAGCCTTCTGCCCAGAAGCGAAGCGACCCTTTCGAGGACGCCGACGTCGCCCACCACGACGGGACGCGCCCTGCGTCGAAGCGCCGTGGAGGCGAGGGCCCTGACGACGATCTCGGGCCCCACGCCCACGGGGTCTCCCATGGTGAGGACGACGGTCTTTTTCATGGGCCGCCGGCTCGCGCCTCGGCGCGGGGAGGGCTCACAGCCGCACCTCGATATGGGCGGAGTCGCGCACCTCTTCGATCCATATGTCGAAGAGCTCCTGCATGTGCCTCGAGTAGAGGGTCGAGTATATGCGCTCGCGCACCTCTTCGAAGGGGAGCGGCTCGCCGGCGCGGCGCTCGACGAGCTTTACGATGCTCACCCCGCCCGGTCCGGCCACCGGGGGGCTCACCTCCCCCTCGGCGAGTCCCCGGGCCGCAACGGCGAGCTCCCGCGAGAGCTCGCCCTCGGCGATAAAGCCCATGTCTCCCCCGTCCGCCGCGTTGGGGCCGTCGGAATAGCGCCGGGCGAGCTCTTCGAAGGCCACCCCTTCGGCCAGCCCGTCGAGCACGGCCCTCAGTCTCCTGTTGCGGAGCCGCTCGTCGGCGCCGCCTATGTATATGAGCCGCAGGTGCAGCCTGTCGGGGCCGTAGAACTCCTCGAGGTTGCGCCGGTAGTAGTCCTCCACCTCCTCGTCCTTGACGTTCACCTTGGCGCGGAAGTTCTGGCTCATGAACTTGACCTGCCGGATCTGCTCCTTTATCTGGTCGCGGTACTCGATGTAGGATATGCCCTTGTTGGCCAGGGCGAGCAGGAGGGCCTCCTGGGTCATGTTGTTGTTCTTCTTCACGTCGTCGATGGCGTTGTCTATCTCCTTTTCGCTCACGTCGATGCCCGCCTTGTCGGCCGCTATCTTGACGAGCTTCTGCTCTATGAGGCGGTCCAGTATGCGGCTTGAGACGCCGGCCTTGTCGCCTCCCGCCTTCTCGCCGAAGCGCTCGGCGGCGACGGCCGTGGCCGCCTCGAGCTCGGAGAGCGTTATGACCCTATCGTTGACGACGGCCACTATCCTGTCGATGATCTCGGCCCTCACGGCCGCCGAGCAGAAGAGCAGAAGGAAGGCGGTCCACAGGGAGGCCGGGGCCGCCGCCCTCGCAGCGTCGAGCACACCGCTCACAGCAGCTCCTCCCTCACCTCGATGCGCGCCGCCTTCTTGGCCGCCGCCATCCACTCGATAAAGGCCCTGTCGGCCTTCTCCCTCTCGATCTTCTCCACTATCCTGTCCACCACGTCCTCGAACCTGAGCTTTCTCCCCTTCTTGCGCTCCTCCACGCGGAAGATGTGGTAGCCGTAAGGGGTCTTGACGATCCTGCTTATCCTGCCCTTCCTGAGCTTGAAGACCACTTTTTCGAACTCCTCCGGCATCTCGCCGCGGCTGAAGAAGCCGAGGTCGCCCCCCTTTTCGGCCTCGGGCCCTATGGAGACCTCGCGGGCCACGTCCTCGAACTTCTCCCTGCGCAGCCTCTTTCTCACGGCCTTGGCCTCCTTCTCGTCGGCGACGACTATCATCCTGGCGCGCACCTGCTCGGGCACCCGGTACTCGTCGATGTGCTCCTCGTAGTAGGCCCTCGCCTCCTCTTCGGTGACCTCCACGCTCGTGCTGATGATCCCGTCGATGACCTTTCGTATGAGGAGCTTGCGCCTTATCTCGTCCTTCCAGCGCTCGACCGAACCGTAGCGGGCCGTTATGGCCTCGGTGAACTCCTCGCCCATGTAACCCTTTTTGAGGGCCTCGACCTCGACCAGCACCTCCTCGTCCGAGACGCCGAGTCCCCTGCGCCGGGCCTCGCGGAGCACGAGGCTCTCCTCGACGAGCTGCTTTACGAGGCTTCGCTTGAGGTTCACCAGGTCCTCGGGACCGAACTCCGACGCCCCCTCGGGCAGAAGCCTCCTCAGCGCCTCCTTGAACTCGACGAGCGTTATCTCCTGGTCGCCGACAATTATGACCGCAGGCGGCGCCGCATCCTCCACGGCCTTCGGCTCGTCGCAGGCGGCGACAAGGAGAGCAACGGCCAGGAGCACAAGGACATGAGAATTTTTCAGCGGGAAAGGACGCACGAGGGACACCCTCTTCGTCGGCAACGGCCTTATTGTCCGCCGCTGGTCTGAAAGTGGAAGCTCTGGGGGAAACTTTCTGAAGAAAGTTTCCCCCAGACCCCCTTCAAAGACTTTTAATTCCCTGCGGATCACCCCGATTTTGCTTGCAAAATCGGGGTGATCCGCAGGGCGTTAAAAGTTTTTTGAGGGAGTCTGAGAGAACCTCTTCAAAAAGGTTCCCTCAGGGTTTTCCAAGAGCTTCCTGAGGACCGATTCCGAGCTTCCACGTCCGAATAATATATCACCGGGCGGAGAGGTCTTTCAACATCAAACTCGCCTCTTCCAGGGGCGAGCGGCCGGGCGTTATCGTTCTTACGACCTTGGAGTCCGGGGTGAGGCGGTAGCGCCCGTCGCCCGAGGCCGTTATGCGGGCTACCCTTTTTATGAGCGCCCCGGCGTTCTCGGATACGGCGGCGTGGTCGAAGCCGAGGTAGAGGCGCCCGCCGCGCTGGACCAGTTCGTTGGCGCCCATGCGCTTCATGGTCACGCGCAGCTTTGCCGTCTCGAAGAGGTGTTCGGCCGGTTCCGGGGGGTCGCCGTAGCGGTCGCGCAGCTCCTCGCGGGTCCGGTCGATCTCCTCGAGCTCTTCGGCCGTGGCCAGCTTCTTGTAGAAGCCGAGGCGATGGTGGCTGTCCGGTATGTAGTCGTCGGGCAGGTACTGGGAGAGCCGCAGGTTCACTTCCGGCTCGGGGCCCGTGCTCACCTCTTCGCCGCGCATCCGGCGCACCGTCTCGTCGAGGAGCCTGGCGTACATGTCGAAGCCCACCTCGGCGATCTGGCCCGACTGGGAGGGGCCCAGCAGCTCCCCGGCGCCGCGGATCTCCAGGTCGTAGGCGGCGAGTCTGAAGCCCGCTCCCAGCTCGGAGAGCTCGGCCATCACCTCCATGCGGCGGCGCGCGTCCGAGCCGAGGCGCTCGAGATCGGGACAGACGAGGTAGGCGTAGGCGCGGCTGCGGCTGCGGCCCACGCGCCCGCGCAACTGGTAGAGCTCGGCGAGGCCGAAGCGGTCGGCGCGGTTTATGATTATCGTGTTGGCCGACGGTATGTCCAGGCCCGACTCGATGATGCTCGTCGAAAGGAGTATGTCGTAGCGGCCGTCCACGAAGCCGAGCATCCGCTCCTCGAGCTCTTTTCTGGCCATCCTGCCGTGGGCCACGGCGACCCGCGCGCGGGGCACGAGTCTCCGCAGGAAGTGTTCCATGGCCCCGATGCTCTCTATGCGGTTGTGGACGAAGAATACCTGGCCGCCACGGGCGAGCTCCCGTTCCACGGCCTCGCGCAGCAGGTGCTCGTTGAAGCGGATTATCGTGGTCTTCACCGCCAGGCGGTCGCGGGGCGGGGTGCTTATGATGCTTATGTCGCGCATGCCGGCAAGGGACATGTGCAGGGTCCTCGGTATGGGCGTGGCCGTGAGGGTGAGGACGTCGATCTCGCGGCGCAGTTGCTTGAGCCGCTCCTTGTGGGCCACGCCGAAACGGTGCTCCTCGTCGATGACCACGAGGCCGAGGTCCCGGAACTCCACGTCCTTTGCGAGGAGGCGGTGCGTGCCGATGACTATGTCGGGCGCGCCCCGGCGGAGCCCGGCGATAAGCTCCTGCTGGTCGCGCCGCGATACGAAGCGGCTGAGCACGCCGACGGTGACGGGCCAGTCGGCGAAGCGCCGCTTGAAGGTCCTGTAGTGCTGCTGGGCGAGCACCGTCGTCGGCACGAGCACGGCCACCTGTTTGCCGTCGAGCACGGCCTTGAAGGCGGCGCGCATGGCCACCTCGGTCTTGCCGTAGCCCACGTCCCCGCAGACGAGCCTGTCCATGGGGCGCTCGCTCTCCATGTCGGAGAGGACCTCCTCGATGGCCCGCAACTGATCGGGGGTTTCGTCGTACTCGAAGGCCGCCTCGAACTGGAGCATCATCTTTTCGCCGCCCCTGAAGGCGTGCCCCCTGACGAGCCGGCGCTCGGCGTAGAGGCGCAGAAGCTCGGCGGCGAGCTTTTCCACGTGGCCCTTGACCTTCTTCTTGCGCCGCTCCCAGGCCGTTGAGCCGAGCTTGTCGAGCTCGAAGGAGCGGCCCTCCACGCCGTGATACCGGGAGACGAGCGAGAGGGACTCCACCGGCACGTAGAGCCTGTCGCCGCCGCGGTACTCGATGAGCAGGAAGTCGCGCTCCACGGAGTCCACGTTCATGCGCCTGAGCCCCCGGTAGAGCCCTATGCCGTGGAGGGCGTGGACCACGGCGTCGCCGGCCGAGAGGTCCTGGAGCTGGTCGAGCAGGGCCCCGATCCTTCGCTTCGGGGCAGGGGGACGCCTCTTGCCGGTGCCGAAGACCTCGGCCTCGGCCACCACGGCAAGCGGACCCCCGGCGGGCCCCTCGACCCTGAAGCCGCCGCCGAGCCGGCCGAGCACCACCGAGAGTCCCGCCTTGGCCTCGAAGGACCACTTCTCCTCGACGCGGGCCCGCAGGTCGTAGTTGCCGAGCACCTCGACCGTCCTTTCGGCCTGGACGGCGTCGTGGGCGGTGATCACCACGCGGCGGCCCTCCGCGAGCCAGCGGCCGATGCGCTCGGAGAGGGGACGGAGCGGCTCATCCGCCTTGCCGTGGGCGAGGTCCTGTCTTATGTCGAGGTTGGAGCGGAAGCCGAGGTCGGCGTCGCCGGCGCCGATGGCGTCGAGCCGTAGGCGCGGCAGCGCCGAAAGGCGCTCCGAAAACTCCTTTTCGTCGAGGTAGAGGCTCCGGGGGGGGAGAAAGAACCTTCCCGCCCCGGCGGCCTCTCCGGCCTCCCTCTCCACGGTTGCGCAGAAGGACCCGACGGCCGAGGCGACGCGGGGGGAGTCGATCCTCGCGACCGTCGCCTCTTGGGGGAGGTGGTCGAAGAGGGTGGCGAGGCGGTCGAAGAAGAGCGGCAGCAGACTTGCGGCGACGGCGGCGGTGCCGGTGCGAAGCCGCTCGGCCGTCTCTTCCCAGGTCCGGCGCTCAAGGCCCAGCTCCTGGGCCCGCTCCATAAGGCCCATGCGCGCCCTGTAGCGGGCCCGGCCCGAGAGGTCGCACTGGCGGGCTGGCAGTATCACCGCTTCCTCGAGCTCCTGCTCCGAGCGCTGGGTGGCGGGGTCGAAGAGACGTATGGACTCTATCTCGTCGCCGAAGAACTCGATCCTCACGGGCCGGCTGCTCGACGGAGCGAAGACGTCCATTATGCCGCCCCGGCGGCTCATCTCGCCGCGCTCCTCCACAAGCGACATGGCCACGTAGCCCATCTCCGCAAGCCTCGCCGCGAGCTCGTCCAGGGGCAGTTCGTCGCCGACGGCAAGGCGCAGCCCCCCCAGTCCCCCGGCCGGGATCACCCGCTCCATGACGCCGGCCGCCGCCGTCACGACCACAAGCGGCGCGCCCCGGCCGAGCCGCCAGAGCGTATGGAGGCGCGCCGCCTCTATGTCGGGATGGACCGCCTGGTCCTCGAAGGGCACCACGTCGGACGACGGGAAGAGGGCCACCGGCTCCTCTCCAAGGAAGAAACAGAGGTCCGAGGCAAACTCCTCGGCGGCTTCATCGTCGGCCGTCACGGCCAGCACCGTCCTGCCCGTGCGCTCGAAGAGGCGGGCGAGGAAGAAGGCCGGAGCCGAGCCGGCAAGACCGGTGAAGACGAGCTCCTCACCCCCGCGCAGCCGCCCGGCCGCGGACAGCGCCTCCTCTATGTCCCTTGCCTCCCCTGTCCTCAAAAACCTCTCCTCACTCGTCCCATCAGTTCAAGTTTCCTGAGGGAACTCTGATTTATTGCACCGGGGGAAACTTTCTGTAGAAAGTTTCCCCCGGACCCCCTTCAAAGACTTTTAATTCCCTGCGGTTCATCCCGATTTTGCTTGCAAAATCGGGATGAACCGCAGGGCGTTAAAAGTTTTTGGAGGGAGTCTGAGGGAACCGTGGGTCTGTGACCCGTGGGTCTATGACCCTTTACAAAAAGGTTCCCTCAGGG